>JBQCEF010000349.1:0-12174 GCA_051960495.1 Nocardioides sp.
TCGCGCTTCATCTCAGCAGTAACCAGGTCCTGAAGGACCGCCCGGTACGCAGCACCCAGGGGCTGCTCGTCGGACTCACCTGCGGCAGCAAGGTCGACCAGGATCAAGTGATCGACCAGCTCCTGGAGCGCCTCAAGGCTGCCCGGAGCTGGCCTCACGGAAGCCATGTACTCGGTCTCGTCCGTCATCGCTTCTTGTCCGGCTTGCCAGTGCCTCCAGTGGTCGGCAGTACGATCCGCCGCTCCTTGGCACGACGTACGTTGGCCCGCGCCGCCTGGGCGTAATTCATAGACAGCTCCATCCCATGTGCTCGGCGACCGGACTCGATAGCGACCTCGAGCGTGCGGCCGGTTCCGCAGAACGGGTCTACGACAAGACCGCCAGGCGGGCAGCTCGACTCGATGCGTGGCTTCACGACCGCGGCAGGAAACGTGGCTGAGTGACCATCCCGGCCCTTTGACCGGGGCACATGCACCACGTCCTTCGCACCTTCCTCGGCGGCGGATACGTCGTAGTAATACTTAGCCCGGCGGTCCGAGCGACGTCGCACGAAGTGGAAAAAGTGTTCATGGGACAGCCTCAGTCTGTCATCGTTCGACGGCCTCGGAGGGACGTCAGCTTTGGACCAGATCACGTCGTTGCGCAGGATCCAGCCGTCGTCCTGCATCGCGATCGCGAACCGGGCCGGCACCATCAGCAACTGCTTATCCTGCAGGTAGTCACCGGCCGGCGTCACTCGTCGCGTGCGCGGGTTCTCGCCGAGGCCCTGCCGTCCGTCACCTCGTACGCTCGACCACCTCGCGAAGTACGTGTCTCCGAGATTGACCCACAGACTCCCGTCCAGCTTCAGCGCAGGTTTCAGCCGACTGAAGATCTCGACGAGGTGGGTGATGAACCAGTCCGGGTATGGCTCAAGGCCGAGCACTCCACCGTTCTTCCGGTACCAGTCGTAGCCCGGGCCTTGGGTGCGCAACTGCTGCTTGGTCGTCTTCTCAGGCTGTGCTTCCTGCCAGCGGTCCAACAGCGTCTCGTCGTGCTCGTGCCCGTACGCGCGCAGACCCCAGTACGGGGGACTGGTAACGACACAGTCAACCGAACCTTCGGGCAGCCGCTGGACGAGGTCGAACGCGTCGCCCGTGGAGACGTGAGGCAGATCCTTGGCGGTCGCAACGTGCTCGTTCTCGACCTTCTTGCGGCGCTTGGTTGCGGTGGTCGGCAGCGGAACCACCCTCGCCGCCCCCTGTACACCCTGCCTATTGCCAGACAACACGCACCCCCACGCCACAGGGGCCGGTGAGCGGACGCGGACTAGTCACGAGGCGAGGTTATCCCGTCACCATCCTGAAGCGCTTCCGCGTTCCACAAGTGTGCCGGCACAGTCGACAACGCGCTAGAAGGCGATCCTGCATTGGGCCCAGCTGAACCATGCATTCCGAGGGCGAGAAGTTCTGCGTGCGGCACCGCCCGCGCCGGGACGTCCGGGCACTGGGCTCAAGAGTGCGCTATTGCGGGAAGCCATATCGACAACCCGGTCCAGCTCACCCTCTTGCGACCAGGAGGGCGCCGGCAGCGACGGCGAGGGCGGGGAAGGCGGCCAGTAGTGACCCGGAGATCCACAGAATCAGTTCATCGCGCTTGTCACGAGAGACTTCGCGTGCCTCGATGCGCTCTTCCTCAGCCCACTTAGCCTCGTTCGTTTCCTGAGGGTCGGCTCTGACAGCCGACTCGACCGTTACTCCGAAGCGCGCGTTGGCCGAGCTGCTGCACTGCGACACACCGCCGCCAAAGGTCACGTCACCAACGTGCCAGATGGTAGCGCCGAGACGAGAGATAGAAACTCCGGCACAGCGCGATCGGGACCCTCTCGCTGAAATTCTTGCGGACTCTGTGCGGATTGGGAGCCCTTACACCCCCTCTGACCTGCGGAAACGCGCCGATTCACACGTTGAAGCGGAACTCGACCACGTCGCCGTCCTGCATGACGTAGTCCTTGCCCTCCATGCGGACCTTGCCGGCGGCCTTCGCGGCGGCCATCGAGCCGGCCTCGACGAGGTCGTCGTAGGACACGATCTCGGCCTTGATGAACCCGCGCTGGAAATCCGTGTGGATGACACCGGCAGCCTCGGGAGCCGTGGCGCCCTTGGGGATCGTCCAGGCGCGGGCCTCCTTCGGCCCGGCGGTGAGGTAGGTCTGCAGCCCGAGCGTGTCGAAGCCGACGCGGGCGAGCACGTCGAGGCCGGGCTCGTCGATGCCCATCTCGTGCAGCATCTCGCGGGCCTCGTCCTCGTCGCCGAGCTCGACCAACTCGGCCTCGAACTTCGCGTCGAGGAAGATCGCCTCGCTCGGCGCGACGAGGTTGCGCATCTTTTGCCTGAGCTTCTCATCGCCGAGCTCGTCGGCGTCGCAGTTGAACACGTAGATGTAGGGCTTCGCGGTCAGCAGGGAGAGGTCGCGGACCAGCGCGCGGTCGATCTTCGTGGCGATGACCGGCGTACCGGACTCCAGCGCGTCCTTCGCCTGCTTGGCGGCTTCGAGGAAGGGGACGTTCTCCTTCTTCATCCGCGACTCCTTCTCGAGCCGCGGGATCGCCTTGTCGACCGTCTGCAGGTCAGCCAGGATCATCTCGGTCTGGATCGTGGAGATGTCGTTGGCGGGGTTGACCTCGCCGTCGACGTGGGTGACGTCCTCGTCCCGGAAGACGCGGGTGACCTGGCAGATCGCCGCCGACTCGCGGATGTGCGAGAGGAACTTGTTGCCAAGGCCCTCCCCTTCGGAGGCCCCCTTGACGATGCCGGCGATGTCGACGAACTCGACGGTCGCGGGCAGGATCTTCGCCGAGCCGAAGATCTCGGCGAGCTTGTCCAGCCGCGGCTCGGGCACGCCGACCACGCCGACGTTGGGCTCGATCGTCGCGAACGGGTAGTTCGCCGCGAGCACGTCGTTCTTGGTCAGGGCGTTGAAGAGGGTCGACTTGCCCGCGTTGGGGAGACCGACGATTCCGATGGTGAGTGCCACGGGCGGCGAGTCTACGGGCCGGGCGCGGCCCTCACCCAATCGCCGTCTGGGCTACAGCTGGACCAGGGCCACTTCGCGCAGGACCAGCTCGCCGGCCTCGTCGGACGCCGCCAGGTCGACGGTCGCGCGGACCCGCCAGTCGTGGTGGCCCTCCGGGTCGTCGACGACCTGCTGCACCTGCCAGGCGCCGGGCTCCTCGGTCACCAGGAACAGCGCCGGCCCGCGGGCGTCCGGCCCGGTGCCGATCGAGGCGTGCTCGTCGAAGTACGACGCCAGCGCGTCGGCCCAGCCGGCCTCCGACCCGTCCATCTCCTCGAGCACCTCGACCCTTCGCAGCGCGGCCAGCTCGATCCGCCGGAACATCGCGTTGCGCACGAGCACCTTGAAGGCGCGCGGCTGCGAGGTGAGCCGCGGTGGCGCCTGCGGTTCCAGCGGGTTCGGCTCGACCGGCACCGTGTCGGGATGGGAGAGCGCCTCCCACTCGTCGAGCAGGCTCGAGTCGGTCTGCCGGACCACCGTGCCGAGCCAGTCGATGATGTCGTCGAGCTCGTCGGTGCGCACGGAGTCCGGCACGGTCTGGCGCAGCGCGCGGTAGGCGTCGGAGAGGTAGCGCAGCACGAGCCCCTCGGAGCGCGCCAGCCCGTAGGCGGCGACGTACTCCCCGAACGTCATCGCCTGCTCGTACATGTCGCGCACCACCGACTTCGGCGACAGCGGCGTCTCGGTGATCCACGGGTGGGTCCGGGCGTAGAGCTCGTAGGTGGCCTCGAGCAGCTCCTGCAGCGGCTTGGGCCACGTGACCTCGTCGAGCAGCTCCATGCGCTCGTCGTACTCGATGCCGTCGGCCTTCATCTCGGCGACCGCCTCGCCGCGCGCCTTGAACTCCTGCGCGCGCAGCACCGGCTTGGGGTCCTCCAGCGTCGCCTCGATCACCGAGACCACGTCGAGGGCGTAGGTGTCGGCCTCCGCGTCGAGGGTGTCCAGCGTCGCCAGGGCGTACGTCGACAGCGGCTGGTTGAGCGCGAAGTCGGCCTGCAGGTCCTCGACGAGCCGCACCTGCCGGGAGCCGTCCGGGAGCTCGACCTGCTCGACGACGCCGGCGGCGAGCAGGCTGCGGTAGATCGCGACCGCGCGGCGCACGAGCCGGACCTGGCTGCGGGCGTCCTCGTGGTTGTCGCGCAGCAGCCGTCGCAGCGCCGGCATCGGGTCGCCGCCGCGGGCGAGCACGTTGAGCAGCATCGAGTGAGTGACGCGCATCCGCGACACGAGCTGCTCGGGCTCGGCCGCGACGAGCTGCTCGAACTTGTCCTCGGTCCAGGTCACGAACCCCTCGGGCGGCTTCTTGCGCTGCACCTTGCGGAGCTTCTTGGGGTCGTCGCCGGCCTTGGCCACGAGCCGCGCGTTCTCGACGATGTGGTCGGGCGCCTGGACGACGACGGTGCCGGAGGTGTCGAAGCCGGCCCGTCCGGCGCGTCCGGCGATCTGGTGGAACTCCCGGGCCTTGAGCATGCGGGTGCGGCGGCCGTCGTACTTCGTCAGCCCGGTCAGCACCACGGTGCGGATCGGCACGTTGATGCCGACGCCGAGCGTGTCGGTGCCGCAGATGACCTTGAGGTAGCCGGCCTGCGCGAGCGTCTCCACGAGCCGGCGGTACTTCGGCAGCATCCCCGCGTGGTGCACCCCGATCCCGTGCCGCACCAGCCGCGACAGCGTCTTGCCGAAACCGGAGCTGAACCGGAAGCCGCCGATCAGCTCGGCGATCCGGTCGCGCTCCTCCCGCGTCGCGACGTTCACCGAGGTCAGCGCCTGCGCCCGCTCGAGCGCGGCCGCCTGGGTGAAGTGCACGACGTACACCGGCGCCTGGTGGGTGGTGAGCAGCTCCTCGATCGTCTCGTGGATCGGGGTCTCGGCCCACGAGTAGTGCAGCGGGACCGGGCGCTGCATCGAGCTGACCACCGCGGTCGCCCGGCCGGTACGACGCGTCAGGTCCTCACGGAACATCGAGACGTCGCCGAGCGTGGCCGACATCAGCAGGAACTGCGCCTGCGGGAGCTCGATCAGCGGCACCTGCCAGGCCCAGCCGCGGTCGGGCTCGGCGTAGAAGTGGAACTCGTCCATGACGACCTGGCCGATGTCGGCGTCCTCGCCCTCGCGCAGCGCCTGGTTCGCGAGCACCTCGGCGGTGCAGCAGATGACGCGGGCGGTCGGGTTCACGGCGGCGTCACCGGTGAGCATCCCGACGTTCTCGGGACCGAAGACGTCGCAGAGCGCGAAGAACTTCTCGCTGACCAGTGCCTTGATCGGCGCGGTGTAGTAGGTCCGCTCGCCGCGGGCCAGCGCGGTGGCGTGCGCGGCCGTGGCGACCAGGCTCTTGCCCGACCCGGTCGGCGTGGACAGGATGACGTTGCTGCCGGTGAGGATCTCGAGGAACGCCTCGTCCTGCGCCGGGTAGAGCGTGATGCCCTGCTGCCCCGCCCAGGTGGTGAACACCTCGTAGAGCGCGTCCTCGTCGACGGACCCGTCGGTGCGCGGCGGGGGCAGGCGGTCGGTGAGCGTCATCGGACCGCCATCGTCCCCGATCCGCGCGGTGTGCCCGCACCCGGGGCTCGGGCCCGCACCGGTGCGCGGGCATGAACACCGCGGCGCTGGGCACGCTGAGACACATGACCGAACTGCGCGCACTCGTCCTGAACTGCACCCTCAAGCCCGCCCCGACGGCCTCGAGCACCGAGAAGCTCGGCACCGAGGTCCTCGAGGCGCTCGAGAAGCACGGCGTGACCGGCGAGATGGTCCGGGTCATCGACCAGCGGGTGAAGTTCGGCGTCCAGGTGGACGAGGGCGACGGCGACGGCTGGCCGGTGATCCGGGAGAAGATGCTCGCCAGCGACATCCTCGTGATCGCGACGCCGATCTGGATGGGGCAGCCCTCGGCCGTGTGCAAGATGGCGCTCGAGCGCCTCGACGCCGAGCTCTCCGAGACCGACGACCAGGGCCGCCTGCTCACCTACGGCAAGGTCGCGGCCGTCGCGGTCGTCGGCAACGAGGACGGCGCTCACCACGTCAGCGCCGAGATCTACCAGGCGCTCAGCGACCCCGGCTTCACGATCCCCGCCAACGCGGTCACCTACTGGGTCGGCGAGGCGATGCACGGCACCGACTACGCCGACCTCGACTCGACCCCCGAGGAGGTCGAGACGACCACGCAGTCGGTCGCGGCCAACGCCGCCCACCTCGCCCGGCTGCTCAAGGAGTCGAACTACCCGGCGTCCTGAGCCACCCGGTCAGGGCACGACCAGCAGCTTGCCGGTGGTACGACGCCCCTGCAGGTCCTCGTGCGCACGACCGGCGTCCTCGAGCCGGTAGCGCCCGCCGATCCGCACGTCGAGCGAGGTGTCCGCGACCTGTCCGAGCACGTCCGAGGACCGCTCGAGCAGCTCGGCCCGGTCCAGGATGTAGTGCGCCAGGGTCGGCCTGGTGAGGAACAGCGACCCCTTGGCGTTCAGCGTCTGGGGGTCGACCGGCGGCACCGGACCGCTCGAGGCGCCGAACAGCACCATCATGCCGCGGGGCACGAGCACGTCGAGCCCGGCGTCGAACGTGCTGGCGCCGACCCCGTCGTACACCACGTCGACGCCGCGACCGTCGGTGAGCCGCTTCACCTCCGTGCGGAGGTCCTCGCGGTCGTAGCGGATGACCTCGGCGGCGCCGGCCTTGCGCGCAAGCTCGGCCTTCTCGTCGGTCGACGTGGTCGCGAGCACCCGCACGCCCTTGGCGGCGAGCATCTGGGTGAGCAGCAGGCCGACCCCGCCCGCCGCCGCGTGCAGCAGCGCGGTCTGCCCGGACCGCACCGGGTAGGTGGAGGTGCACAGGTACTGCGCGGTCATCCCCTGCAGCATCACGGCCGCCGCCAGCTCGGGGTCCACGCCCTCCGGCACGGGCACGGTCCGCTCGGCGGGCACGACCGCGCGCTCCGCGTAGCCGGCGCGGTCGACCATCGCCCACGCCACCACGTCCCCGACGGCGACGTCAGTGACGCCGTCGCCGACCTCGACGACGCGGCCCGCCCCCTCGGAGCCGGAGATGAACGGGAGGTCCATCGGGTAGGCGCCGGTGCGCTTGTAGGCGTCGATGAAGTTCACGCCGCCCGCCGCGACCTCGACGACGACCTCGCCCGCGGCCGGGGTCGGGTCGGGCACGTCCTGGACCTGCAGGACCTCGGGACCGCCGGTCTGCTCGACGACGACTGCGCGCACCACTGTCTCCTGTTCTCCACGGTCAGCGCCGCGGGATCGCTTCCGTGCAGCGCCGCTCGAACGCGCGCTGCCTCTTCCACCGTTGCACCACGCCGGGCGGCCGGCCGAGACCGGTGCTGACGGGTGCCTTCTCCACGAGCATGCCGCGCCCGTCCCACCGGCCGGTCCAGCGCCACTGCGCCCACTGGTCGAGGTCGGGGAACGACGCGTCCTGGCCGAACACCACCGCCGGACCGGCCGCCGGCGCCTCGCCGACGACCTCCAGGCCCAGCCGCTCCCCGGCCTGGTCCTCGACCCGCGCCGCTCGTACGGCGGGGCGGCCGCCGTCCGCGACGACGAGCAGGTGGTCGTGCGGCGCGACCCGTGGCTCGACCGGCTCCACCGTGTCCACCGCGATCTCGACGAGCAGCCGCGGGAGGTACCACCAGTGCTCGCGCATCAGCAGCGGCGAGTCGGCGAACAGCCGGGCCGGCGGGTAGCGGCGCAGCTCCTGGGTGACCAGCTCGGCGACGAAGACCTCGCCCTCCGGGTCCTCCGCCAGCGACGGCTGTCCGGCCAGCGCGACCGGGCGGAACGACGTGCCCGTGGACCGGCGCTCGGTCAGCGTGAGCACCGCACGTGACGCGCTCCCGAGGCTGCGGGCCGCCTCGGCATCGGCGTAGGTGAACGCGAGCACCGGCCGCTCGTCCCGCAGGAGCGCCACCACGCCACGCACCCGCGGGGTGCCGTCGCCGGCCACCCAGCTGACCTCGGCGAGCGACGACGCGTTGACCGCGCTGCCGACGTCCGAGTACGCAGGCTCGTTCACCGGGCCACCGTATCCGTCGCGCTTCGATGGTTGTGGCGGCGGTCACAAGTTTGTGAAGATGCAACCAGTCCCTTCCCGTATCCGGCCGATCCGGCCGCTCGGGGAACGTCGGAAGGAAATCGCCGTGCCAGCAGTTGTCGTCGCCGCCATCGTGGGGGTGCTCTTCTTCCTGGGGTACCGCTACTACTCCAGCTACCTCGCCGAGAAGATCTACGGGCTCGACCCTGCGTTCGTGACGCCCGCCCACGAGTTCAGCGACGGCGTCGACTTCGTGCCGACGAACAAGCACGTCGTCTTCGGCCACCACTTCACCTCGGTGGCCGGCGCCGCGCCCATCGTCGGCCCGGCGATCGCGGTGTTCTGGGGGTGGGGGCCGGCGCTCGCCTGGATCGTCCTCGGCACGATCTTCGCCGCGGGCGTGCACGACTTCGGCTCGCTGGCCGTCTCGCTGCGCCACCGGGCGCGCAACATCGGCACGATCGCGCAGAGCGTGGTCAGCAACCGCGCCCGCACGCTGTTCCTGCTGATCATCTTCTTCCTGCTGACGCTGGTGAACGCCGTGTTCGCCGTCGTCATCGGCAACCTGTTCGTCGCCAACCCGGGCGCGGTGATCCCGATCTTCGTGGAGATCCCGCTGGCGATCTTCATCGGCCAGTACATCTACCGCACCCGCAGCGCCGCGCTGGTCCCGTCGATCCTCGGCGTCATCGGCCTCTACCTGCTGATCTGGGTCGGCCAGCAGGTCCCGATCGACCTCGCCCCGCTGTCGGACGCGCTCGGCATCGACAACCCCCGCAACCTGTGGGTCGTCATCTTGTTCGCCTACACGTTCATCGCGTCGCGCATCCCGGTGTGGATGCTGCTGCAGCCGCGTGACTACATCAACTCCCACCAGCTGTTCATCGCGCTCGGCGTGATCGGCCTGGGCATGCTCGTCGGCTGGAACGGCATCGTGGCGCCGATCGTCAACGACGTGCCGGACGACTCCCCGTCGGTGTTCCCGTTCCTGTTCATCACGATCGCGTGCGGCGCGATCTCCGGCTTCCACTCGCTGGTGTCCTCCGGCACGACCGCCAAGCAGATCGACAAGGAGCCGGACGCCCGGTACGTCGGCTACATGGGCGCCGTCGGCGAGGGCAGCCTCGCCACCGGAGCGGTCCTGGCGGCGACCGCCGGGGTCGCCGCGAGCCGCGCCGACTGGGACAAGCTCTACCCCGACTTCAGCACCGCCTCGGGCGGCGCGGTCGGCAACTTCGTCAACGGTGTCGGGGTGTTCGCGAACAACCTCGGCATCCCGCTCGACCTCGCCGTCATCTTCGCGGCGGTCGTGGTGATCTCGTTCGCCGCGACCACGATGGACACCGGCGTGCGGCTGCAGCGCTACGTCGTGCAGGAGATCGCCGAGATCGCCGGCTGGCACAAGCTCGCCCGCAACCTCACGCTGGCCAGCATCGTCGCGGTCGTCGTGCCGCTGGCGATGGCGCTGCTGCCCGGCGGCGGCGACCAGGGCTACACGTTCGGCGTGCTCTGGCAGCTGTTCGGCACCACCAACCAGCTCACGGCCGGGCTCGCGCTGGCCGTCATCGCGGTGTGGGTCGCCCAGCGCAAGCGCAACATCGTGCCGATCGTGATCCCGCTGGTCTTCCTGCTGATCATGACCGCGTGGGCGCTGGTGGTGAACCTGAAGAACTTCATCGACGGCGGCCAGTGGGTGCTCGCGCCCCTCGACGCGATCATCTTCGTGCTCGCGCTGTGGCTGATCGTCGAGGCAGCGCTGGCGCTGCGCGTGGCGTCGGGTTCGCGGGCGCCGGACACCTCCGACCAGCCGGTCGGTGACGACACCCCGAGCCGCCGGTGACCGTGCGGGTCGTCCTCGTCCGGCCCTGGACCGATGCCCGGGGCGGGGGTGGCTGCTGCAGCGGCCACGCCCCCGACGGCATCTGCGTCGAGGGTCTGGGCGGGGACGGCTCGCGGACCCGCGACGACGAGGCGGACGTCGTCGCGGCGTCGTACCTGCGGCTGCGCGAGCAGCTGCCCGACGTCGACGTGCAGCTCGTCGCGGCGGGCAACACCGCCTACCTGCTGCCGAGCGTGTTCCGCAGCGTACGACGCCGCCGCGGCAGCCTCGCCGCGCTGCGCGAGACCAACCGAGCGACGACGGCAGGCTCGGTGCTCGTGGACGGCGAGCGGGTCGGTGACATCCTCGCGCTCGGACCCGACGGCGTCGTCGCCGAGGTGCGTCGCCGCTGTGCCTCGCTGACCTCCTGATCCGGCACCGGGCGCGCCCGATCTGTCCCTTGCGCAACGGCGGCATGCGCGGATGATTCGGAGTGCGGGGGTTGTGGTGCTCTCGAACCAAGGAGGTTGCGATGACACAGCGCCACGAGCTCAGATGGGGCGGCTTCGCCGGAGTGGGATTCATCGTGCTGTCCGTGGTGGCAGCGGTCCTTCCCGGTGCCCCTCCGAAGGTGACCGCGTCGGCGGACACGATCACCCGCTTCGTCGCGGACGGGCGCAACCAGATGCTGCTCGCCGCCCTGCTCCAGGCGGCCGCCGCCGGCCTGGTGATCTGGTTCGCCGCGGCGTTCGCCGAGGCGATCCGCGAGCGCGACGACCGCAGTGACGTGCACCTGGCACTGCTGGCCGGCTCCGTGCTCATCGGTGGTGCCCTGTTCACCTATGCCGCCGCCTACGGCGTCATGGCCTACGGCTCCACCACGGTCGCGCCCGGCACCACCGTCGCCATGTTCACCGGCGTGATGGTGCTCAACATGCTGCTCGGCTTCGCCGCCGCGCTCCCCCTGGCCGCCGCCGGCATCGCCGTGCTGCGGACCCACCTGATGCCGGACTGGCTCGGCTACGTGGCCCTTGTCGCCGCGGCGATCTCGGTCGTCGCCGGGTTCGGCATCTTCGCCGACTCCGGCAACTACGCCCCGGGCGGGTCGTTGATGCCGTTCGTCTCGCTGACCGTCGGCGGCATCTTCGTCGCCTGCGCCAGCTTCTTCATGGTGCGTGAACACCTCCCCGAGGGGGCGCCGATGACGTTGCCCCAGACCTGACCCCAGGTCCGAACCGGACTCCTCGGCGGGACGATCCCACCAATGTCGTCCCGCCGAGGTCCTCGGCCTCGGTAGCCTGCCGAGGGTGAGCAGTGCACTGTCGGTGCGGACCCGCGGGGCGGTCGAGAGCCTGACGCCCGGCTACTTCGCGCTGGTCATGGCCAGCGGCATCATCTCCGTGGGCCTCCACCTCGAGGGGTTCACGCTGCTGTCGACGGTGCTGCTCGCCGTCTGCGTCACGGCGTTCGTCGTGCTGCTCTCGCTCACGGTGTGGCGTTTCGTGTCCTACCGCGCCGCCGTCAACGAGGACTTCATGGACCCGCGGCGAGCGTTCGGCTTCTTCACGTTCGTCGCCGGCACCAACGTGCTCGGCGTCCGGCTCGGGATGGAGGGGCTGCACGGCGTCACCGCGCTGCTGCTGGTGCTCTCCGGCAGCGCCTGGCTCGTGCTGGGGTACGTCGTGCCCTGGACAGCGGTGCTGGGTCGCCAGGAGCGACCGGTCGTCGCGGCCGCCAACGGCACCTGGTTCATCTGGGTCGTCGCCAGCCAGTCGATGGCCACCGCCGCGGCCAGCATCGAGCCGGTGTTCCCCGGCGTCCGACGCGAGCTGGCCCTGCTGGCGGTGGTGTCCTGGTCGGTGGGCGTCTTCCTCTACGCCGCCGCCGGCATGCTCGTCTCGCTGCGGCTGATGCTCTACCCCTTCGGGCCCGAGGACCTGACGCCGCCCTACTGGGTGGCGATGGGCGCCCTGGCGATCACCGTGCTCGCGGGGGCGCGCATCGTCGAGATGGCCGACGCTCCCATGGTGCGCGTCACCCGCGACCTGATCGCGGGGCTGGCGGTGATCTTCTGGGCGTTCGCGACCTGGCTGATCCCGGTGCTGGTGGCCGCGGGGTGGTGGCGCCACGTCAGCCGCAAGGTGCCGCTGCGCTACGAGGCCACGTGGTGGAGCGTGGTCTTCCCGCTGGGCATGTACGGCGTCGCCGGCATCTACCTCGGCCAGGCCGACTCGCTCCCGGTCGTGGAGGGCGTCGGCTCG
>JBQCEF010000350.1:0-2826 GCA_051960495.1 Nocardioides sp.
CCCAGGATCGCGATCGACTGCAGGCGGCTCTGGGCCTCCGGCTGACGTGCCACTCCGTTGATGTAGGCGGCGAAGATCAGGCCGATACCGACGCCCGGGCCGATAGCAGCGAGGCCGTAGCCGATCATGTTTGCGGAGCCGTCCACGATGATTCCTTTCGGTTATTCCTACTGTGTGGAGCTGGTGGGTGGAGCTTCTGTGGTGGAGCTGGTGGGTGGAGCCGTGGTGCGGGGTGGAGCTGGTCTCTCAGTGCTCTTCTGCGATGGCACCGGAGATGTACATGGCGTTCAGCAGGACGAAGACGTAGGCCTGCAGGAACTGCACCAGCAGCTCCAGGAACGCGATCGCGATGAACAGCAGCCAGGCCAGCAGACCGACCGGCTTCACCGCGCCGGCCGCCTCCAGCAGGAGGTACTCGCCGCCGAGGGCGAACAGGATCAGCAGCAGGTGGCCGGCGAGCATGTTGGCGAACAGACGCAGGGCCAGCGTGATCGGCCGCACGATCAGGTTCGACATGAACTCCAGCGGCACGAGCAGCAGCAGCATCGGGCCGGTGATCCCGGCGGGGACGGTCTGGTGCTTGAGGTAGCCCACGAAGCCGTGCTTCTTGATGCCGACCGCGTTGTAGATGACCCAGCTCAGCCCCGCGAGGCCGTAGACCATGCCGGCCCGGGAGAACGTCGGGAACTCCAGGAACGGCACGGTGGCGAAGACGTTGTTGAGCAGGATGAAGAAGAAGAGCGTGAACAGGTAGGGCACGAACCGCATGAAGTCGTGGCTGCCGATGATGTCGCGCGCCATCGAGTTGCGGACGAAGCCGTACATCGCCTCGCCGGTGAACTGCAGCTTGCTCGGGACCATCGAGCGCTTCGCCGAGGCGGCGCGGAAGAACACGAAGAGCAGGACGGCCGCGAGGATCAGCTGGAGGATCGGCTTGGTGACGCCGAGGTACATCTCCTGGCCGAGGAACTCGAAGGTCTTGTCCGGGCCGATCGGAGGCAGGTTGAAGTCACCGGGCCCCGGGGGCGTGAAGCCCTCGGCGCGGACCAGGTGCGTCCCGACAAAACTCACAGCGTCTCCTGTGTCTTCAGCACTAGTTCTCTTCCTGCTGCCCGACCGCTCCGCCCGGAGGCCGTGTCGGGGGTTTGCTGTCCTGCGTCGCCCAGGGGCGGTTGAACCGCGCGAACGTCATGTAGATCCCCAGTGCGGCCCCGGCGAGGATCCCGACGACCACCATGAAGGACGTCCCCCACCACCGGTCGACGAGCCAGCCGAGGAACCCGTACATCAAGACCCCGGAGACGAGGTACCCGAACGCGTGCCAGGGGTCGCCCTGGGGTGCTTCTCGGGGAGGTTCGCCGTCGGGAGCAGAGGGAGGATCCTGCTGTGACATCGCGCTCCGGACAATAGCAGTCGAAGGGGTTCATCGCTCATCCGCCTCCTGCCCCTCGGACCGGCTCGCGGCAGGCTCCGGAAGGCGGTTGGAGAGGCCAAGTTCGTAGACCGGGATCCGGGTCCGCAGGCTCGCCACGACCTGCACGGTGAGCCAGGTCAGCGTGGCCGCGATGACCGTGCCGCCGAGCCACCGCGGTTCGATCGTCTCCTCGAGCAGACCGGACCTCCGCAGGCCGACGAAGACCGCTCCGACCAGCACGACCTGGAGCGTGTAGGTGAGCAGCGCGACCAGCAGGGACGCGGCCGGGGCGAGTGCCGCGACCGCGTCGAGCACGATCGCGCCGCCCCCGAAGAACACGCACACCATCGCCGTGCCGATGACCGCGCCGACCAGGGCGGGCGTCCCGGCGGCGAGCGCACCGACCACGGCGGCCGTCGTACCCACGGCGAGGGTCACCACGAGGGCCCGGCGCACCACGGGCCCGACAGCGCCGGCGCGGGGCCCGGGGCTCGTGGACTGCGGTGCGGTCGTCATGATCGGCGGCCGTTTCTGTGGTGTGGACTCAGACGGCGTCCGAGGGGCCTCTCAGGAGGCTCTCAGGAACGCTTGTGAAAACTAGCACAAAGTCCTACCCGCGAGGAAATCAGCGATCGGGCAGGTGGGTGTGCGGCGTCTGCACCCGGGGTACGACGAACGTCAGCACCACGGTGAGGGCGACCCAGACCGTGAGCACGATCGTGGTGAGCCGCCCGGCGTACAGGCTCGCGAGCACTCCCCCGAACGCGATGAGCCCGGCCCACAGCCACATCAGGAGCACCGCGCGGCGGTGCGAGTGACCGATCTCGAGCAGCCGGTGGTGCAGGTGCTGCTTGTCGGCCGCGAACGGCGAGCGGCCGGCGCGGGTACGACGGATCACCGCGAGCACGAGGTCGGCGAAGGGCACGATCAGGATCGAGATCGGCAAGATGATCGGCAGCAGCGTCGGCAGCAGGCTGGCCTGCGAGTCGCCCGCGCCGCGGCTCATGTCGACGGTGGCGAACTGGCCGGTGAGGGTCAGTGCCGAGCCCGCCAGCACCAGCCCGATGAGCATCGACCCGGAGTCGCCCATGAACAGCCGGGCCGGGAAGAAGTTGTGCGGGAGGAACCCGACGCACGCCCCGCCCAGCGCCGCGCACAGCAGGGCGGCCGTGATCGCGAGGGTCTCGCCGTTGGCGTAGTAGAGTTTGTAGGAGAATACGAATAACGCCACCGCCCCGATGCCGACCACGCCGGCGGCAAGGCCGTCGAGCAAGTCGACGAAGTTGACCGCGTTGATGGTCGCGACCACCACGACGACGCTGAGCAGCTGTGCCTGCACCGGATCGGGGATGAACTGCCCGCCGCCCGGGATCTGGAAGGAGTAGTAGTAGACATCGGAGACCACCAGGAAG
>JBQCEF010000351.1:0-24441 GCA_051960495.1 Nocardioides sp.
ACGGTGATGCCGCCGAGGGAGGCGAGCGTGCCCAGCCCCATCGCCAGCAGCAGCGTCGTACGGAAGCTGCGGGTCACCTGCTGGGCGGTCGCGACCGGGACCACCATCAGGGCGCTCACCAGCAGCAGCCCGACCGTGCGCATGGCGACCGTGACCGTTACGGCCGCCATCACCGAGACGAGCAGGTTGTAGAACCGGACGTTGAGGCCGGACACCTGGGCGAACTCCTCGTCCTGCGCGACCGCGAACAGCTGCGGGGCCAGGCCGATCGTCACCACGAGCACCACGGCGGCCAGCGCGCCCGTGACGGCGACGTCGGTCCACGAGATGCTGCCGATCGAGCCGAACAGGAAGCTGTTCAGGGTGCCGGCGCTCTGGTCGGCCAGGCCGATGATCAGGACGCCGCCGGCGATGCCGCCGTAGAAGAGCAGCGCGAGGGCGACGTCGCCGCTGGTGCGTCCCTGGGCGCGGATCGTCTCGATCACCACCGCGCCGAGGATCGCGACGACGACGGCAGTGAGGGTCGGGGCCATGCCGGTCAGGAGCCCCAATGCGACACCGGTGACGGCGATGTGGCCGATCCCGTCGCCCATGAGCGCGAGGCGGCGCTGCACGAGGTAGGTGCCCACCGCCGGCGCGGCGAGGCCGGTGAAGAGCGCGCCGAGGAAGATCCGCAGCATGAAGTCGTAGAAGAGGATGCTCACGAGCCGCCCTCCCGTCCCGCGTTGGTGTCCAGGGGCGCGGACACCCCGGGGGAGTGGTCGCCCAGGGGCCGGCCCGGGTGGTGGGCGTGCCCGTCCGCGTCGGCCTCGGTGAAGCTCGCCAGCGGAGGGCCGTCGTAGGCGATCCGTCCCTCGCGCATCACCACGGCGCGGTCGACGAGCTCGGCCATCGGGCCCAGCTCGTGGGCGACCAGGAGCACCGTGAGCCCTCGGTCGACGAGGCTGCGGACCACGTCGGCGAACGTCTGCTGGCTCGCGTGGTCGACCCCGGCGGTCGGCTCGTCCAGCACGAGCAGGTCGGGCTGCGCGGCGAGGGCGCGCGCGATCAGGGCGCGCTGCTGCTGACCGCCGGACAGGGTTGAGCAGCCGTCACTGGCCTTGGCCGACAGGCCGACGGCCTCGATGGCGTCGCGGACGATCGCGCGGTCGGCCTTGCGCAGCGGCAGGAACGCCCTGCGCTGGGACAGCCTGCCGGCGGTGACCACCTCGCTGACGGTCGCGGGGACGCCGCTGGTCGCACCCGTGCGCTGCGGGACGAACCCGACCCGGTGCCAGTCGCGGAACTTGTCGCGGGGCACCCCGAAGAGCCGGACTTCGCCTCGGGAGACGGGGACCAGGCCGAGCACCGCCCGCACCAGGGTCGACTTGCCGGAGCCGTTGGCGCCGAGCAGCGTGACGACCTCGCCGGCCCGGACCGTGAGGTCGATGCCGCGCAGGATCGGCCGGCCGCCGAGCTCGACGCCGACGCCGGTGAGGTTGAGCAGGGCTTCGGTCATCGGCATCCGTTCGCGTCCTGAAGTGCAGCGAGGTTCTCGCGCATCAGCGACAGGTAGTCCTGGTCCTCGGTGGCGTCGGTGAGCCCCTCCACGGGGTCGAGCACCGCTGTCTTCAGGCCGAGGTCTCCGGCCAGCGTCTGAGCCAGCTCCGGGCTTGCGAGGGTCTCGCTGAAGACGGTGGTGATCCCGCGCGCCTCGACGAGCCGGGACAGCTCGCGCAGGTGCGCGGGGGAGGGCTCGGCGTCGGGGGAGATCCCGTTGATCGCCTCGACGTGGAGACCGTAGCGGTCCGCCAGGTAGCCGAACGCGTCGTGGCTGACCACGATCGTGTCGCGGGCGCAGTCGGCCAGGCCGGTCTCGAACTCGTGGTCGAGGTTCCCGAGGTCGCTCTTGAGCGCGGCGAGGTTGGCCTCGTAGTCACCGGCGTGGTCGGGGTCGGCCGCTGCAAGAGCCTGCTCGACGTCGTCGGCGACGGCGGCCAGCCGGGTCGGGTCGAGCCAGAAGTGCGGGTCCTGCCCGCCGGACGGTGTCTCGAGGTCGGCCACGTCGGCGGCGTCGACCACCCGGCCTCGCGCGTTCTGCTCGACGGTGTCGTCGACGGCCGGCTGGAAGCCGGTGGAGAGCACGAGCACGTCGGCGTCCGCGACGGCGGCCGTCTGCGCGATGGTCAGCTCGAGGTCGTGCGGCTCGGCGCCCGGGGTGGCGAGGCTCTGCACGTCGGCGTGGTCGCCGGCCACCCGCTGCGCGACGTACTCCAGCGGGTAGAACGCCGCCACGACCTGCAGCCCGTCACCCGAGCCGCCGGACGTCGCGCCGCAGCCCACGAGCAGCGGCGCCGCGACGGCGAGCCCGGCGAGGGCGCGGGGGAGGAGCCTCATGAGAATCATTGTCATCCGAAATGACAACCATTGTCAAAACCCGCCCCGCTAGGCTCGGCTCGTGATCGTCGTCAACCGGTTCCGCGTCCCGCCGCAGGGGGCCGAGGAGTTCCGCGCCGGGGTGGCGGCCGCGCACGCCGCTCTCGCCGCCCGGCCCGGCTACGTCGACGGGTCGGTGGGTCGCAACGTCGACGACCCGGAGCTGTGGGTGCTGACCACGCGCTGGGAGAACGTCGGCAGCTACCGGCGCGCGCTGTCGGCGTACGACGTGAAGCTCACCGCCGTGCCCCTGCTGTCGCAGGCGATCGACGAGCCGTCGGCCTACGAGGTCGTCGGCGACGGCGACCTCAACGAGTCGGTGCCGCGCAGCCGCTGACCGGCGGCAACTCGATTGACCCCGGGAGATAGTCTGACGCTTCGCCGTCAGCCAGCCGGCGCAGTCAATTGATGGAGTCTGAGATCCCCGTGTCCGCCAAGCCCTCTTCCGCCATCGACAACGTCGTTTCGCTCTGCAAGCGCCGGGGGTTCGTCTACCCGTGCGGCGAGATCTACGGGGGCACGCGGTCGGCGTGGGACTACGGGCCGCTCGGCGTCGAGCTGAAGGAGAACATCAAGCGGCAGTGGTGGCGCTCGATGGTGCAGTCGCGCGACGACGTCGTCGGCCTCGACTCGTCGGTCATCCTGCCCACCAAGGTGTGGGAGGCCTCGGGCCACCTCGCGGCGTTCGTGGACCCGCTGATCGAGTGCCAGTCGTGCCACCGCCGCTTCCGGCAGGACCACCTGCAGGAGGCGTACGCCGAGAAGCAGGCCGGCAAGGGCAAGGACATCGAGCCCGACGACGTCGACATGTCGTTGATCGCCTGCCCCAACTGCGGCACCAAGAACGCCTGGACCGAGCCGCGGATGTTCAACGGCCTGCTCAAGACGTTCCTCGGCCCGGTCGAGTCCGAGGAGGGCCTGCACTACCTGCGCCCCGAGACCGCGCAGGGCATCTTCGTCAACTTCGCCAACGTGATGAACTCCTCGCGGCGCAAGCCGCCGTTCGGCATCGGCCAGATCGGCAAGTCGTTCCGCAACGAGATCACTCCCGGCAACTTCATCTTCCGCACCCGCGAGTTCGAGCAGATGGAGATGGAGTTCTTCGTCAAGCCCGGCGAGGACGAGGGCTGGCACCAGGCGTGGATCGACATCCGCACCGACTGGTACGTCGACCTCGGCATCGACCGCGACAACCTGCGGCACTACGAGCACCCGCAGGAGAAGCTCTCCCACTACGCGAAGCGCACCGTCGACATCGAGTACCGCTTCCACTTCCAGGGCTCGGAGTGGGGCGAGCTCGAGGGCATCGCGAACCGCACCGACTTCGACCTCACCACCCACGCGAAGCACTCCGGCCAGGACCTCACCTACTTTGACCAGGCGACGGGCGAGCGCTGGACGCCCTACGTCATCGAGCCGGCCGCCGGTGTGAACCGGTCGATGATGGCGTTCCTGATCGACGCCTACGCCGAGGACGAGGCCCCCAACGCCAAGGGTGGCGTGGACAAGCGCACGCTGCTGCGGCTCGACCCGCGGCTGGCCCCGGTGAAGGTCGCGGTGCTGCCGCTGTCGCGCAACGCCGACCTCTCCCCGAAGGCGCAGGGGCTGGCTCGAGACCTGCGCACGCTGTGGAACGTCGAGTTCGACGACGCGGGTGCGATCGGCCGCCGGTACCGCCGCCAGGACGAGATCGGCACGCCGTACTGCGTCACCGTCGACTTCGACACCCTCGAGGACAACGCGGTGACGGTGCGCGAGCGCGACACCATGAAGCAGGAGCGGATCGGTCTGGACCAGGTGAAGTCCTACTTCGCCGAGCGCCTGCTCGGCTGCTGAGTCGGCGACACCGGGGCGCTGCCACGATCGGTGGGCCGCGACAGGCACAATGTGCGGGTGTCTCGCACCCATCACCGCACCGCCCTGCCCGTCCTGCGTTCCACCGCTCCGCGGCTGGTCGCGCTGGCGACCGTCGCCGGCCTGGCCCTCGCCGGCTGCAGCTCCGACGGCGACCGGCCCGAGGCCGAGGAGTCGGCGTCGGCGTCTGCCTCGGGATCGGCGTCGGTCACGGAGTCCCCGACGGCCGACGTCAGCGTGCCCGAGGGAGTGTCGGTGACCGCGCAGGGCAGCGACCTGGAGTTCGGCGACTCGGCCGTGGTCGCCTTCGAGCCCGACCAGAAGCGCAGCACGCTCCTGCAGATGACGGTGACGAGTGCGCGCGAGGGCTCGATCGACGACTTCAAGGGCTTCATCCTCGACGACAAGTACAAGCGCGAGGCCAACTACTACTACGTCGACGTCACCGTGGAGAACGTCGGTGAGGGCGACGTCGGCGGGGCTCCCGTGCCGCTGTGGGGCGTGAACGGCGAGAACACCCTGCTGCCGCCGGTGAACTTCACCACGGAGTTCAAGAAGTGCGCGTCCACGCCGTTGCCGAAGAAGTTCGAGCCCGGCGACTCACTGGACACCTGCCTGGTCTACCTCTCGCCCGACCAGGGGTCGCTCGAGGCGCTCAGCTTCCGGCCCGACCAGGCGTTCGACCCGATCGAGTGGACCGGCACCGTCAAGCCGGCCAAGGTCGAGAAGAAGAAGTCCGACAAGAAGAAGTCGAAGAAGAACCAGGGCTGACCTGCGCAAACGGCAGCTGTAGCGGAGGTCACGTGCCGGAATCCGTTACGTACCGGGCGGATCGGGCATACCCAGAGTATGGCTCTCGGAACCATCTCCCCCCGGAACACCTCCCGCTCCCGCAGCACCCGCAACAGCGCCGGACGACCCCGGCGCGAAGCGGTGCTGCGCGCCGTCGTGGCGACCGCTGACGCCCGCCGCGACGGAGTCCTGCCCACGGACGTCGACGGTGTCGCGCAGACGTTCGCCGACGACCTCGAGCTGGTGGCCGCGCTGCAGCTGCGCTGGCACACCCGTCTCGCCGGTCACATCGAGGCTGCGCTGGCCGCCCAGCCGATGGACCTCGAGCAGGCCGTCCTGTGCGCCTGGCGCCGCGCCGCGCGCGAGCTGGTCGGCATCCGGCTCGTGCTGGACCGCGTCCACGAGTCGCCCGACGACGCGGCAACCGCCGAGGCGCTGTCCAAGGCGCGTCACAAGGACTGGTCGCTGCTCGCGGTGATGTCGGGCCAGGCCGGCGTGCACGACCCTCAGGCAGCCGAGGTCGGTCGCGTCCTCGAGCTGCTCGCCCGCGCCTCGTTCGACCCGATGGCGGTCCCGCCCACCAGCGTCTCGCGGCCCAACCGGCGGCGTCCCGGCGGCGTGCGCCGGATGGCGCCGGCGCGCCACGGGGCGATCCGCTCCCGGATGACCCGCCTCAAGGAGCGGGTGGCCGCCTGACGCCCGCCCTGCTGCCGGGACAGGGGTTTGATTTGGGCGGGTCGGCGTGGGCCGTCCACAATGGTGCGGTGACCGCCGCCCCCGCCCTGCCCCGCGAGCTCGTCCTGGGCCCGCTGCGCGTGGACGTCCCCGTGGTGCTCGCGCCGATGGCGGGCATCACCAATGCGGCGTACCGTCGGTTGTGCCGTGAGCAGGGCGCCGGGCTCTACGTCTGCGAGATGATCACCTCGCGCGGCATCGTGGAGCGCGACGCGGTGACGATGTCGATGCTGGTCTTCGACGAGCTCGAGGACATCCGGTCGGTGCAGCTCTACGGCACCGACCCGGTCTACGTCGGCAAGGCAGCGGAGATCCTCTGCGCGGAGTACGGCGTGCACCACATCGACCTGAACTTCGGATGTCCGGTCCCCAAGGTCACGCGGAAGGGCGGCGGGGGAGCCCTTCCGTGGAAACGGCGTCTCCTTGCCGACATCCTCGAGTCCGCGGTCCGCGCCGCCGAGCCGTACGGCGTGCCCGTCACCATGAAGACCCGCAAGGGCATCGACGACGACCACCTCACCTACCTCGACGCCGGCCGGATCGCGCAGGAGTCGGGCTGCGCCGCGATCGCGCTGCACGGCCGCACGGTCAGCCAGGCCTACTCCGGCGAGGCCGACTGGGAGGCCATCGGCAACCTCGTCGCCCACGTGGACATCCCCGTGCTCGGCAACGGCGACATCTGGGAGGCCGCGGACGCGGTCCGGATGGTCGAGCAGACCGGCGCCGCCGGTGTCGTCGTCGGCCGCGGCTGCCTCGGCCGGCCGTGGCTGTTCCGCGACCTCGCCGCGGCGTTCTCCGGCCAGGAGGTCGCGACCCTGCCGGCTCTCGGCGAGGTCGCCGCGGTGATGCGCCGGCACGCCGAGCTGCTGTGCCACCACATGGGCGAGGAACGGGGCTGCAAGGAGTTCCGTAAGCACATCTCGTGGTACCTCAAGGGCTTCCGTGCCGGGGGCGAGCTGCGCCGCAACCTCGGCCTGGTCTCGTCGCTGGCCGACCTGGACCGGATGCTCGCCGAGCTCGACCCGTCCGAGCCGTTCCCGGTCTCCGAGCTCGGAGCCCCTCGCGGACGGCAGGGCAGCCCGCGACGCGTCGTACTCCCGGAGGGGTGGCTCGACGACACCGACGGCTCGGCCTGCGCGGTCCGCGAGGACGCGAGCGAGCTGTCGGGCGGCTGACCCCGGCCGCTACTCGCCCCCGGTCTCCGCATCCCGCGCGCGGTGCAGCTCGTCGCGACTGAGACCCTGGCCCGCGAGGGCGTGCGCCTCGCTCCGCAGCCCGGCGAGCACCAGGTCGAGGTGCCGGTGCGCCAGCTCGTCATCGACCTCGACGGGGACCGGTCCGGGCAGCGGACGGGAGAGCCGCACCAGCAACGTGCCGATGTCGGCGAAGCTCACCTCCGGGGGCAGGCTGCCGTCGTCGTGGGCGTCGCGGATCAGCTGGTCCATGGCCGCCGCCGACGCCTCCCGCGCCGCCGCCGTCTCCGCGTCCGCCAGGTCCAGGTGATCCAGCGCCACCGGCACGACCGCGGACACCCGCAGGTCCAGGGCCGCGTGCATGTAGCGGCTGAGCGCGTCCAGGCCGTCCCCGGCCGAGTCCTCGCGCGCCGACTCGGCGGCGGCGCGGGCGTCCTCGAGGGCCCGGTGCACCACGGCTCGCAGCAGACCGTCCCGGTCGCCGAACCGGCGGTACACCGTGGCGATCCCCACCCCGGCCCGGCGCGCCACGTCCTCGAGCGGGGCACCTGCGCCTCGCCGGACGAAGACGTCGCGGGCGGCGGCCAGGACCTGTTCGTGGTTGCGACGGGCGTCGGCGCGCAGCGGGGCCGCCGAGGCGGTCGGGGAGGTCGGCACTCTCGGAGCCTAGCGCAACCGGAGAAAAACTCTCCGGATCCTCTTGTCCGGCAGCGAGGTGGCGTGCCAGGATCAAACGGAGAAATTTCCTCCGATTAGTTCCGGGAGGCGCCATGAGCAGTCCCGCACCCACCACCGTTCCTGAGCAGCGACCCGCCGCGCCACGGCGGTGGCTCGCCCTCGGCGTCATCGCCGTGGCCCAGCTGATGGTCGCCCTGGACGCGACCGTCGTGAACATCGCGCTGCCGACCGCCCAGGCGACGCTCGGCTTCGACGACGGCGCCCGGCAGTGGGTGGTGACCGGCTACACCTGCACCCTTGCCGGCTTCCTGCTGCTGGGCGGACGACTGGCCGACCGGGTCGGGCATCGCCGGGCGTTCCTCCTCGGTCTCACCGGGTTCGCGCTCGCCTCGGCGATCGCCGGGACAGCGCCCGGGCTCGAGGTGCTGCTGGCAGGCCGGGCGCTCCAGGGCGCCTGCGCGGCCGTGCTCACCCCGACCGCACTCTCGATGGTCGCGGTCACCTTCACCGAGCCCCAGGAGCGCGCGAAGGCGTTCGGCGTCTACGGGGCCGTCGCCTCGAGCGGTGCGGCGGTCGGCCTGATCGCCGGCGGGCTGCTCACGGAGTACGCCGGGTGGCGGTGGTGTCTCTACGTCAACGTGGTCGTCGCCGCGGTGGCCGGACTGACCGGCCGGCTGGTCCTGCCCGGCGACGGCGGTCGCTCACACGGCCGCACCGACGTGCTCTCGGGCCTGCTCGCCACGCTCGGGCTGGGCGCCGCGGTGCTCGGCTGTTCCCAGGCCGCCGAGCGAAGCTGGGCCGCCCCGCTCGTGCTGGGCCCGGTCGCGGCGGGGACGGTGTCGGCGGCGTTGTTCTGGCGCCGGCAGCGCCGCTCCGAGCAGCCCCTGCTGCCGCCGTGGGTCCTCGCCGACCGGTCCCGGGCCGGCGCCTACCTGGCCGCCGCCGCGGCCATGGTCGGGGCGTTCGGCATGTTCCTGATGCTCACCTACCACTTCCAGGTGGTGCTCGGGTGGAGCCCGGTCCGGGCCGGGGCCGCGTTCCTGCCGATGACGCTGGCCGTCTCGGCGAGCGCCTATGGGCTGGGCAGCCGGCTGCTGCCGCGGGTGGCGCCACGGATGCTCATCGTGCCCGGCCTGCTGCTCGCCGCAGGCGGGCTCGGGTTGCTCGCCCGGCTGACCGCCGAGGGCGCCTACCTGGCCACGATCCTGCCGGCCGAGGTGCTGCTGGGTGCGGGCATGGGGCTGGTGGTGACTCCGGCGATCAGTGTCGCCACCAGCGACATCGAGCCCCGGTACGCCGGCGTCGCCGCGGCGACCGCCACGACCGCGATGCAGGTCGGGGGAGCGCTCGGAGCCGCGGCGCTCAACAGTGTCGCGGTGGCGGCCACGCAGGACTTCGCCGTCGCGCACGGCGCCTCCGCGAGCGCGCTGGTGCACGGTTACTCCACCTCGACGACGGCGGCCGCCCTCGTGCTCGTCGTGGGCGCCCTGCTGGCCACCGTTCTGGTCCTGACTCCACGCCCGGAGGCGAAGGAGGGTCAGACATGACCCTCTTCGTCCACCGTCCGCGTCGGCGCGGGGGTGGCGGCGGCTCCCTCAGGCGGACTCAGCAGGCGCCGGCGAAGGTGCGCCGCTCGGGCCGCGGGGCCTTGATCGACTTCGTGTTCGGCTTGCGCAGCGTGTGGTAGCGCAGCCAGTCCATCTGCATCCGGCTCTGGTTCATCCGGGCGCCCTTCATCGACCGCATCGTGAACCGGACCGTGAACGGCACGCCGGACAAGGCGGCGTCGCGGCGCTCGGTGGCGATCACGTGGGCGTCGACGAACCACGAGATGTGCTTCTTGGTCACCTCGACGGCGAAGGTGTGCCACCGGTCGTTGCCGAGGTTGAGGCCCTTGTGCGAGACGAATTCGTTGTTCGGCAACGTGTGGATGCTGAACCAGGACAGCTTGTGGCCGGGCCGGTAGCTCTCCATCGCGATGTTGCGGGCGCCGCAGTGCAGTTTGCGGTCGCCGGCGGGGATCAGCTCGGTGCGCACCTTGTAGTCGGTGTGCCCGGTCTCGTAGCGGCGCGAGCGCAGCCGGATCTCCCAGCGCCCGACCTTGTGCCCGGGCTTGAGCAGCGTCGCGCTGACCGTGCCGGACTTGGCGGTGTTGAGCGTGAGCATGCCGTGCTGGTTGCGTACGACGCCCTTGCCACGGATCCGCCAGTTGGGGCCGACCGGACCGACGAACCGGTCCTGCCACACGTGCTTGCCCCAGCCGTAGGTGTTCGCCGCGTTCACCGGGCCCGGCGGGCGGGCGTGGTGCGCCTGCGCGGCGGGGGCGAGGCTGAGCGTGAGGGCGAGGACGCTGCCGAGGGCGGCGAGGCGCCGGGACGTGGTGCGCGCGATCATCGCCCCAACGTACGACGCAGTCCGCGCGCCTGTCATATCCGCCGCGATCGGGTGATCCTCACCACGAGATCTCCCGCAGATCCGGCCAACTACCGTGGAAATGTCTAAACCGGATGTGAACCTGCCGTAAGGTCTGTGTTTGAATCCTTGACTTGTTCTGGACCCCAACACGCACCGGCTGGTGATCCCCTCTTGTCCTCCGCACGCCACAAGGCCGTCGTCGAGCATGCGCTCCGCCGCCGCCTGGCGCGCATCACGGCCCCGGCCCTCGCCGCGACCGTGGTGACCGGCACGGTCGTCGCGGTGTCGCTCGGCACCTCGCAGGCCGACACCGGCCCGATCGCGGCGTCCGGGCAGATCTCGCGCAACATGGATCCCGCTGCTATCGCCGAACGCCTCGCCGACCGCAGCCAGAGCGTCTCGCGCTCGGCCCGCCGGGTGACGCTGGTCGAGCGTCCCCAGGCCGTCCGGTTCGCGACGGCCCCGCTCAACGTGCGCACCGAGCCGGCCGACGACGCGAAGGTCGTCGACGTGATCCCGGTCGGCGCCAAGGTCGACATCACCGGGGAGAACCGCAACGGCTTCGCCGAGGTCGTCCGCGACCGCAAGGCCTACTGGGTCACCGCCGAGTACCTCGGCAAGGACAAGCCCGAGACCGACGCGGCCTCCTCCGACGAGAGCTCGAGCACCGCACCCGCGGCCGGGAACTGCACGGCCGCCGCCCCGTCGGGCGTCGTCCCGCAGGCGATGGTCGTCTTCCACGAGGTCTGCTCGCACTTCCCGTCGATCACCACCTACGGCGGGTGGCGCGGCGACGGCGAGCACATCGACGGGCACGCGATCGACGTGATGGTGTCCGGCGACATGGGCTGGCAGGTGGCGAACTACCTGCGGGCCAACGCGGCGAGGCTCAACCTCTACGACGTGATCTTCTCCCAGCGCATCTTCACCCAGGAGCGTGCGGGTGAGGGCTGGCGCTTCATGCCGGACCGCGGTTCGACCACCGCGAACCACTACGACCACGTCCACGTCGCGGTCTACTGACGCGCTTCTCGCGTGAGGAAGCGCCGGGGGGCGGTTCCGGGCGTGAGGAGGCGCCGGGTCGGCGGGGCTGTCGGCGCCCGGCAGTAGGGTCACCCCCGATGGGGTCGATGGAGCAGTACGACGAGCATGCGCGCGCCCGCTGGGTCGACGAGCCGCCGAAGCATCCCGGGCGGACGGCGTTCGAGCGCGACCGGGCCCGGCTCGTCCACTCCGCGGCGCTGCGCCGGCTCGCCGCGAAGACCCAGGTGGTCGGGCCGCAGACCGACGACTTCGTGCGCAACCGGCTCACCCACACCCTCGAAGTGGCGCAGGTGGCCCGCGACCTCGGCCGCACGCTCGGCTGCGACCCCGACATCGTCGAGACCGCGGCGCTCGCGCACGACCTGGGCCACCCGCCCTTCGGCCACAACGGCGAGCGGGCGCTCGACCAGGTCAGCCGCGCCTGCGGCGGCTTCGAGGGCAACGCCCAGACGTTGCGGATCCTGACCCGGCTCGAGGCCAAGACGGTCGACGCCACCGGCCGCTCGGTCGGGCTCAACCTGACCCGCGCCACGCTCGACGCCGCCACGAAGTACCCCTGGCCGCGCTCCCGCGCCGGGGAGCCCTACGGCGCCCACGCCGACGGCACGGTGCGCTCGGTGCGCAAGTTCGGTGTCTACGACGACGACGCCGAGGTGTTCGCCTGGCTGCGCGAGGGGGTCGAGGGGGACCGCCGCTGCCTCGAGGCGCAGGTGATGGACCTCGCCGACGACGTCGCCTACTCCGTGCACGACCTCGAGGACGGCGTGGTCGCGGGCAAGATCGACCTGGCCCGGCTCGGTGACACCTCCGAGCGGGCGGCGCTGTGGGCGACGGTCCGCGACTGGTACCTCCCCAGCGCGCAGGACGGCGAGCTCGACGACGCCCTGGACCGGCTCCGCCGCGGCACCGCGTGGCCGCGGACGGCGTACGACGGCAGCCGCGTGTCACTCGCCGCGCTGAAGAACCTCACCAGCTCGCTGATCGGCGACTTCTGCACCGACGTGCGCGAGGCGACCCGGGCGGCGTACGGCGCGGGGCCGCTGACCCGCTACGCCGCCGACCTCGTCGTGCCGCACGAGACCGCCCTGGCGATCGGGGTGCTCAAGGGGGTCGCCGCCCACTACGTCATGCGCGCCGACGACCGGGTGGCGATCCTGGAGCGGCAGCGCGAGGTGCTCACCGAGCTCGTCGCTGCGCTGCAGGAGCGAGGCGCGGAGGCGCTGCAGCCGGCTCACCGCGCCGACCTCGAGGCGGCCGGCTCCGAGGCGGCCCGGCTGCGCGTGGTGGTCGACCAGGTCGCCTCCCTCACCGACGCCTCCGCGCTCGCCTGGCACGCCCGGCTCTGCTGACGAGCCTGGGCCGGCGCGGCTGATGCGGCCTATCCTCGACCCATGACGTACCCGTCCGGCCAGACCTAGGTCCCCGTGCGCGCCTTCACCGCGCGTGCTCTTGCCTACTACGCGATGCGGGACCTGGTCCCGCTCTACGCGGTCTACGCGCTGCTGTTCCGCGACAGCGGGGTGTCGCCCGCCGAGGTGTCCACGCTGTTCGTGGTGTGGTCGGTGGCCGCCTTCGTCTTCGAGGTCCCCTCCGGTGCCTGGGCGGACACCGTCGACCGGCGCAGCCTGCTGCTCGTGTCCTCGCTGGTGCACGCCGGCGGCTTCGCCTGCTGGGTCCTGTTTCCCGGCTACGCCGGGTTCGCCGCGGGCTTCGTGCTGTGGGGGCTCAGCAGCGCCCTGATGTCGGGCACGTTCGAGGCGTTGGTGTTCGAGGAGCTGGACGGCGCCGGGCAGGCGGCGTCGTACCCCCGGCTGATGGGTCACGCGCACGCGCTCGCGATGACCGCCAACCTGCTGGCCACGGTGTCGGCCGCGCCGTTGATGGCGTGGGGCGGCTACGCGCTCGTGGGCTGGACCAGTGTGGCGATCGCGGTCGTCCAGGCCGCCCTGGCGCTCACGTTCCCCCGGCGCGGCCGGCCCCGCGCGCACGCCGTCCACGACCTCGCCGTGCAGACCGAGCGGATCGCCGTGCGCTACGTCGCGATGCTGCGCGCCGGTGTCCGGGAGGCCTCGGGTGCCACCGACGTCCGCCGGGCGGTCCTGATCGCGGCCGCCGTGGTCGGGGCCAGCGCCTACGACGAGTACTTCCCACTCGTCGCGCGGCACCACGGTGTCGCCGCCGGGACCGTGCCGTGGCTGATCGGCCTCGTCGTGCTCGGTCAGGTCGTCGGCACGGTGCTGGCCGGGCGGACGGCGGCGATGCGGGGGAAGTGGATGGGCTGGCTGCTGCTCGGTGCTGCGCTGCTGATCTCGGCCGGGGCGCTCGTCGCGCCACCGCTGGGCTTCGTGGCCATCGCAGTGGGTTACGGCCTGCTCAACAACGCCATGGTCGTCTCCGAGGCGCGGATCCAGGCGGTGATCACCGGCCCGGCCCGGGCGACCGTGACGTCGGTGGCCGGGCTGGCGACCGAGGTAGTCGCCCTGGCGGTCTACGTGTCCTTCGCCGCGACCGCCGCCACGGTGTCGGTGCCCGCCCAGGTCGCGGCGCTCGGCGTGCCGCTGGCGCTGGTCGCGCTGCTCGCCCGACGGCGGCTGCCGGCGCCTCGTCCACAGTCGGGGGAAGCGGCGTCGGCGGGCGAGGACGGACCCGTAGACTCGGCGCCGTGGCAGGGCTGATCAGGGACGAGGACATCGCACTCGTCCGCGAACGCGCCCGCATCGACGAGGTGGTCTCCGACTACGTCACCCTGAAGAACGCCGGCGGCGGCTCGCTGAAGGGGCTGTGCCCGTTCCACGACGAGAAGACCCCGTCGTTCCACGTCAACCCCGGGCGCGGCTTCCACTGCTTCGGCTGCGGCGAGGGTGGGGACGTCATCTCGTTCCTGCAGAAGATCGACGGCCTCGGGTTCGCCGAGGCGGTCCAGCGGCTCGCCGACAAGTACGGCGTCCAGCTGCGCTACACCGAGAGCGCGCCGGGGGAGCGGCCGCCGCGGCGCGACCCGAACGTGCGCCCGCGGCTGATCGAGGCGCACAAGGCGGCCGCGGCGTTCTACGTCGACCGGCTCGCCACCGCCGAGGCGGTCGCCGCGCGACAGTTCCTCGACCAGCGCGGCTTCGACAAGGACGCCGCCGAGACGTTCGGGGTCGGCTTCGCCCCCCGGGACGGCGACGCGCTCTACAAGCACCTGCGCCAGAAGGGGTTCGCCGACGCTGAGCTGGTCACCGGCGGCCTCGTCGCCCAGGGGCAGCGCGGCCACTACGACCGCTTCCGGGGGCGGCTGCTCTGGCCGATCCGGGAGACCAACGGCGACGTGATCGGCTTCGGCGCCCGGCGGCTCTTCGACGACGACCGGGTGGAGGCGAAGTACCTCAACACCCCCGAGACCCCGATCTACAAGAAGAGCCACGTGCTCTACGGCATCGACCTGGCCCGCCGCGAGATCGCCCGGACCTCGCAGGCCGTCGTCGTCGAGGGCTACACCGACGTGATGGCCGCCCACCTGTCCGGTGTGCCGACCGCGGTTGCCACCTGCGGCACGGCGTTCGGCGAGGACCACGGGCGGGTGCTGCGCCGGTTGCTGCGCGACCACGACGAGTTCCGCGGCGAGATCGTGTTCACCTTCGACGGGGACGCCGCCGGCCAGAAGGCCGCGCTGCGGGCGTTCGAGGGCGACCAGGAGTTCGCCGGCCAGACCTACGTCGCGGTCGAGCCCGACGGCCTGGACCCCTGCGACCTGCGGCTGCAGAAGGGCGACGCCGCTGTGCGCGAGCTCGTCGCCCGCCGGATCCCGCTCTACCGGTTCGTGCTCTCCAACGTGGTGGCGCGCTATGACCTCGACCGGGCCGACGGCCGTGTCGACGCGCTGCGTGAGGCCGCCAAGCTGGTCTCGGCGATCCGGGACCGTTCCAAGGTCGACGCGTTCGCCCGCGAGCTCGCCGGGATGGTCGGTGTCGACGTGGAGGAGGCGCGCACGGAGGTACGTCGCGCCGCCGGCCGGGCGTCCAAGCCCGACGACCGGCGCCGCCCGCACCCGACGCCTCAGGCCGGTCCCGCCGAGCCGCAGGCCGCACCGGCACGTCCGGCGGCCCCACCGGTGCCCGACCCCCGCGACCCGAGGTACTCGCTGGAGCGCGAGACCCTCAAGCTCGTCGTCCAGCACCCGCAGGTGGTCGGCTGTGCCGCGCGCGACGTCGACGCCGACGACTTCACCCATCCCTACTACCGCGCGGTGTGGGAGGCGGTCGCGGCCTGCGGCGGCGCCACCTCGGCACCGGCCGGCGAGGTCTGGGTCGCGAAGCTGCGCGACACGCTGCCCGAGGGCCCGGCGGCCCAGGTGCTCGGCGCACTCGCCGTCGAGCCGGTGCTGTCGGCCAAGGACCCCGACCGGGGCTACGTCGCCGCCCACGTCTACCGGCTCCAGGAGCTCACCGCGATGCGGCGGATCAACGACCTGAAGTCCCGGCTCCAGCGCACCAACCCCGTCGAGCAGGCCACGGACTACAACCGGATGTTCGGAGAGCTCGTCGCCCTCGAGCAGCACCGGCGCACCTTGCGCGAGAAGGCGATCGGCGGCGCATGAGGCTCTTCGCCCGGGACACCGCCGCGCCCGCCGCGGTCGTCGCCCGCGCCGCCCTGCCGGCCGGTGAGCGTGTGCTCGCGGCCACGCGGGCTCGCGACGGCCGGTGGCTGCTCGCGACCCGCCGGCGCCTGGTGATCGTGCTGCCCGACGAGGTCGAGCCGGACCGGGTGACCGAGCCGGACCGGATCGGCTGGGAGCAGGTCGAGGCCGCGGACTGGTCTCGCGACGAGGACCGGCTGCGGGTCTCGCAGGTGGGGGAGTACGGCGAGCCGCGCCCCGTCCACGAGTTCGTCCTCGACGATCCGGGGAAGTTCCTGCCGCTGCTGCGCGAGCGGGTCACCTCGTCGGTGGTGCTCCAGCGCAGGGTCGTCGTACGCGACAAGCAGGGGCTGTTCGTGGTCGCGCGCCGCGTGCCCGACACCGGCGAGATCACCTGGGCCTACGAGCTCGACGCGGGGCTGGACCCGGACGACCCCGAGGTGCGCCGGCTCGCCGAGCTCGGGCTGCAGGCAGCCGCCGAGGAGCTCGGCCTCTCCTGACGCGATCGGGTCGAAGGCCTCTGGCCGCGCGCAGAGGCAGGTCCGCACACTGCGTCCCATGAGCATCTTCCGGCCCGTCGCGGTCGCGGGCCTGCTCGTGGCCGCCCTCCTCGGACCCGGTGCGGCGTCCGAGGCGGCCCCGGCCCAGGCGTCACCCCGCGCCACCGCCGCGGTGGGCGTGCTGCACTCCAGGAGCTTCACGATGCCCTCGCGGAACATCGCCTGCCTCTACGACTGGGCCAGGCTCCGCTGCGACATCTTCTCCGGCCTCGTCCCCGAGCCGAAGAAGCCGTGCGACTTCTTCTGGAAGGGCGCCCTGCTCCCGGCGTCGGGAAAGGCGTCGTGGCTGTGCATCATCGACACCGTCTACGACCCGGCCGCCCCGACGCTGCACTACGGCCAGAAGTGGGAGCGGCACGGCATCGTCTGCCGGTCGCGCACCACGGGCCTGCGGTGTCACAACCCCGACGGACACGGGTTCAAGCTGTCGCGGGCGCTCTCGACCAAGTGGTGAGCGAGCTGGGTGCTCGCTCGGTCACCGACGCCGGCCACAACAGGTCCCGGTGACCCGACATGGCCGGTGACACAGGGCGGAGGGATGGCGTGCCGCAGGGTCAGGGCATCTCGCTGAACCGCTCGACCTTGTCGCGCGCCCCGGAGACGATGATCAGGTCGCCCTCCTCGACGACGGTGTCCGGCGTGGCATGGGTGAAGTCCTCGCCGGTCCGCTTCACCCCGACGATCGTGATGCCGTACTTCGACCGGGGCCGGGACTCGCCGAGCGGCAGGCCGAACAGCCCCTTCGGCGGCCGGGTCTTCACGATCGCGAAGCCGTCGTCGAACTCGATGTAGTCGAGCATCCGGCCGCGGACCAGGTGGGCCACGCGCTTGCCCATGTCGTGCTCGGGGCGGACGACGTGGTGCACGCCGATCTGGGACAGGATCCGGGCGTGCGACTCGCTGATCGCCTTGGCCCACACGTCGCGCACCTTCAGCGAGAGCAGCACCGAGGCCGACAGGATGCTGGCCTCGAGGTCGTTGCCGATCCCGATCACGGCGCGGTCGAACTCGTGCACGGACAGCTGGCGCATCGCCTCCTCGTCGGTGCTGTCGGCCTCGACCATGTGCGTGAGCCGGCCCGCGAGGGACTGCACCACCTTGGGGTCGGTGTCGATGCCGAGCACCTCGACGCCGTCCTCGACCAGCTCGAGCGCGAGCGACTTGCCGAAGCGGCCCAGCCCGATGACCGCGACCGGGCTGCTGGGGCGTTCGTTCCTAGCCAATGAGAGGCCGTCCTTCCGGGAGGGTGTAACGCAGCTGCTTCTCGCGCAGAGCGAGGGCGGACACGAGCGTGATGGGTCCGAGTCGACCGACGAACATCAACAGCACCAGGGCGATCTGGCCCGCAGGCGGAACCTGTGCGGTGATGCCGGTCGAGAGGCCGACGGTGGCGAACGCAGACACGGTCTCGAACAGCACCTGGTCGGTGCGCAGGTCGGTGATCTCGAGCAGGAACAAGGTGGCGCTCATGACCAGGCCGATCGCGAGCAGAGCGACGGTGAGGGCCTGGCGCTGCGCCCGCTCGCCGATGCGCCGGTCGATCGCATTGACGTCGCGCTCGCCACGGACCTCGGCATAGATGACGAAGAACAGCAGGATGAACGTCGTCACCTTGATCCCGCCGGCGGTGCCGGCCGAGCCGCCGCCGATGAACATCAGCGCGTCGGTGGCGAGCAGCGTGCCGTCGTGCATCTGGCCGTAGTCCACGCTGTTGAAGCCGGCGGTGCGGGGCATCACCGCCTGGAAGAACCCGGCCAGCAGCCGGCCAGGTGTGCTCAGCGGGCCGAGTGTGCCGGGGTTGCTCCACTCCGTCGCGGTGATGAAGAGGGAGCCGACGACGAGCAGGGCGCCGGAGGTGCCGAGGGTCAGGCGGGTGTGCAGGCTCCACCGGTTCGGGGTGGTGAAGTTGCGGCGCAGCTCGAGCAGCACCGGGAAGCCGAGACCTCCGACGATGACCGCCCCGGCGATCGGCAGGCAGATCCACGGGTCGGAGACGAACCCGACAAGGCTGTCGGAGTAGAGCGCGAACCCGGCGTTGTTGAAGGCAGACACGGCGTGGAACACCCCGTGGTAGGCCGCGCGGCCCCAGGGCTCGTCGTACCCGAGAGCGAAGCGTGCGGTGAGCAGGGCCGCGGTCGCCGCCTCGAACAGCAGGCTGACGCGGGCGACTCCGACCAGGATCGACCGGACGTCGCCGAGGCCGAGGCTCTTGGTCTCGGCGGCCGCGGTCATCCGCGAGCGCAGGCCCATCCGTCGCGAGAGGAGCAGCGCAACCAAGGACGCGAGCGTCATGATGCCGAACCCGCCGACCTGGATCAGCGCGAGGATGACTCCCTCACCGAAGCCGGACCAGTAGGCGGGCGTGTCGACTGTGATCAACCCGGTGACGCAGACCGCACTGGTCGAGGTGAACAGTGCGGTGAGCAGGGGCGCACCACTCCCCGGGCCGTGCCGTGCGACCGGCAGCATCAGCAGAACGGTGCCGACGACCACTGCCGCCGCGAACGCGGTGACGATCACCTGCGCGGGATGCCGGAAGATCGGCTGCCGCACCGGGCGTCGGGTCAAGCGGGGCATCGGGAAGGGAACCTGCTCGCGGCTAGGAGGCACCGAACGCCGCTCACCCTAGTCTCCGCGTCCGTCGCCCCGGCGCACCCCCGCGGGGCGCAGGGCGATCAGTCGTCGCTGGCGGAGCCGGCGTCCTCGCTGTCGCCGCCGTCCTCGCTGCCGTCCTCGCTGTCGTCGCCGCTCGCCTGGTCCCCGCCGTCGGAGGAGTCCTCGGCCTCGGCGGAGTCCTCGTCGCCGGACTCGCTCTCCTGGTCGTCACCCTGCTCGTCGGCGTGCTCGCCCTCGTCGTCACCCTGCTCGTCGGCGTGCTCGCCCTGGTCGTCGTCGCCCTGGTCGTCACCCGCCTCGGGCGCCCCGGTCGCGGTGCCTGAGTCGTCGGACTCGGGCCCGTCGGAGTCCTCCGACGCGGCGGGCGCCGCGTGGTGGTCGCCCTGCTCGTCGTTGTCCTCGCCCTGCTCGTCCTGGTCGTCGGGGTCGATGGTGGTCTGGTCCTCGACCTCGAACGCGTCCATGTCGTCGCCGTCGTCGGTCTGGTCCATGTCCTCCGCGTCGTCGCTCTGGTCGGCGTCAACAGGCTCGAGCTGGTCGTCGTCGAGGCTGCTGCCGTCGCTCGCCGGTGCGGCGGGCTGGTCGTGGTCGATTTGGGTGCTGGCATAAGCGCCGCCCGCCATGACGACGGCGACGGCAGCGGAAGCCGCGGCGACCTTGAACGCGCGTGCGGTGCGAAGCATCTGAACTCCCGAGGTGGTTGTCGTGGACATGGCCGCGGCCTGCGCCAGGGTGGCGACGAACGCGTCGTCGGCGGGCGCCGTCGGGAGCTCCGCGCGCAGCTGTTCGGAGACCTCGCGACGGGACGGACGTGACCTGTTCATACCGAGAACATGTCGTCACCACCCGGCTGCGTTACACGACGAGACGGTGTTTGGCAGATTCGTTCGGTCCCCCCAGAATCATCGTGCGGGCACGCGACGTCGACGCCGATGGGAGGCTGCATGGGCGAGCTGACCGACGACGTCGTCGAGCGCGCCCGGGCCGGCGACGAGGCGGCCTGGGCCGAGCTGTACGCCGCCCACGCCGCCCGGCTGGTGATCTGGCTGCGCTCGCTTCCGACGGGAGACGCCGCCTCGGACAGCGAGGACGTGTCGGCCGAGGCCTGGCTGACGGCCGCTCGCCGGATCGGGGACTTCAAGGGCACGTCGGCCGACTTCCCCGGCTGGCTCTTCGGCATCGCCCGCCACCTGGTGTGGAACCAGCGGCGCCGTACCGGGCGGCGTGCGACGCTGCCCTTCGCCGTGGACCTCGCCGAGCCCGGCATGTGGGGCGTCAGCGACGACGAGACCCCGGTCAACGCGCTGGGCGTCGACGCCACGAGGAGGCTGCTCGCGCACCTCCCGGCTCGCGAGGCGGAGGTGGTCGCCTGCCTGGACGTCGTCGGGTTGGACGTCGCCGGAACTGCCGCCGCGCTGGACATCAGCCGCACCGCCGTACGGGTGGCACACCACCGCGCGGTCACCAGGCTTCGCCGACTGCTCACACCGGATGTGACCCCCGGCTCGCCGGTGGTCGACACCTCTCAGGCACGGGGTACCTCGATTTAGGAAACCCGGGCCGACTTGCTACCGTATCCCCGCACGATCCCCTGTAGCTCAATTGGCAGAGCATTCGGCTGTTAACCGGAGGGTTGTTGGTTCGAGTCCAACCGGGGGAGCACCGCGAACCCGCTTGACCTGCTCATGCAGGTCAGGCGGGTTTGTTCGTTCCTGGCGCCTGCTGGCTAGCAGCCGGCTCGGAGCGCGGTGACCAGGTCCTCCACCGAGGTCTTGACGGCCTGGAGCGCTGCCCTGATCGGGGGAAGGTCCGCGGCCGTCGGATCCTCCTTCAAGCCGGCAAGGGCGTCCTCGAGAGTGGCGACGGAGTCCTTCACGGCAGCAGTCTTCGGCGCGAGCTCGTCCTTGCCGGCATCCACCAACGTCGCGACGTCGGACTGAAGCGTCGCCAATCGCGTCTTCACCGTGTCCGTGCCCTCCCGGGCGACGTCGGTGTCGAGCAGTGCCTGCAGCGACGCCTTGGCCGTGTCGACGGCTGCGCAGACGTCAGCCGAGGACGTCCCCGGAGCGGAGGAGGTGCTCGGCGACGGCGTGGCCGCCGTGTCCGTGGCCTTCTCCGTCGTGTCGGAAGAGCAGCCGGCGAGTGCCGCGATCATCAGCAGGCCGCCGGCTCCCGCGAGGGCGATACGCCGGGTTCGGGAGACGACAAAGCTCATGCGGACTCGGCCATGAGGTCGTCCAGGCTGATCGCGATCCCCAGTGCCTCGGCGATGTTGCGAACAGCGGACACGACCCTGGGGGCTCCGACGATGGGAGCGACGGCGATCAGGACGCTGCGCACGTCCTCGAGCTCCAACTCCGAGTCGGCGCCCGCCCCGAGGGCCACCAGGTACGACGCCGGCGGCGCGTCGACCGCGACCAGCGCGGCGAGTCGGACCAGCAGCAGTCCTTCGAGGCTGACGTCGAGCTTGGTGATGGCGACCGCGTTCATCTCCACGACGGTGTCGAGCAGGGGGTTCTCGGACATTGCGCAACCCTTTCAGTAGTTGTCGTCGGCATGGTGTCTCGCTCGGTCCTGCGGTGGATCACCCCTGGCGAGTGAAGGAGCCACCGCTGAGGGTGCACGTGCTCGCGGCGGGCCACGTCTGAGAGGACTGCGGCTCGGGACTCGCCTCTGGCGGTGTCGTCAGGGTTGGAGGATGTCGCGTCCGTGTGCGGTTACCGCCCAGATGACGAAGGCGTTGAACGTGATGACGGTCAGGCTCCAGATCGGGTAGTACGGCATCCACATGAAGTTCAAGATGATGCCGACCGACGCCATCAGGACCGCGACGGTGCGGCCCCAGACCGCCCCCTGGAAGAGGGCGAAGCCGGCGAACACGGCGACGATCCCGAGGATCAGGTGGATCCATCCCCAGGTGGTGACGTCGAACTGGAAGACGTACTCGGAGCCGACGACGTAGAAGGTGTCGTTGACGAGCGCCACGAGACCCTGGGTCGCCTGGAACACCCCGATCAGGATCATGAAGACCGCAGCGGTGACGGTCACGCCGACCGCTGCTCCGCTGTACTGGTGGTCGGTGCTGGTTGACCGGCCGGACTGCGTGGTGGGCATGGAGCATCTCCTCGGGTCACGCGCGGCAACTGTCCGCGTCGCGCTGCTGATATCTCCCTTTCTAGGAGTCGGTCGGCGCAGCCGCCTCACCTTTCGTGGGTGAACGTGCGCGGGCAGGCCCCGGCGTCCTGGCTCGGCATCGACGTCCGCAATGACCCGGATGTCCCGAGTGTCCGAGGACTCGAGGTGTGAGGTGGTCCGGTCCACCGTCCACCATTCGAGCGGTGTGGACGCAGGGGGAACAGTCAGGACATTTGGCCTGGAAAAATACGGCGGATGGGAATCCTTGTCCTCCTGCTCGTGCTTGCTGTGGGCCTCATGGCCGCCCTCCGCGCTGGGCGTGCGCTCCAGGCCAGGATCGGCCCGGTCGTGGCCGGGGCGGGTGAGCCGGCGACCACGGTGGGCTTCGCGCCGGCCGACCCCCCGGTCGCGCTGACCAGCGGCACCTTCGAGGAGTACGTCCGCGGCGGACTCGTGGATCTCCGGATCATGCTCGTCCAGGCCGCGCGTCGTCGGCACCAGTAAGGGCGCCGGCAGCTACTCGCCCCAGCCCATCGGGAAGACCTCGAAGGCGGCCGCGTGCGGCACGCCGAGCCGGCTGCCGGTCGCCCGGGACATCCCCTCGAGGAACTCGGCCGGGTCGAAGTCGGCCCAGCCCAGCCCGTCGATGTAGGCGCGGTGGGCACGCAACGACTCCACACCCGCGTCGAAGGTCTCGGTGATCTCCACCGCTCGGTTGGACTGCGGCGACCCGGCCGCCCAGACCTCGCGCACCCCGCCCCACTGCGGGAGTCCGCCGGACTCGATCTGCTCGCGAAAGACCCACCGGTTGCCCGCGTCGCGGACCGCGTCGAGGGTTGCCTTGCCGGTGGCGATGTGGTCGGCCTGGTTGAGGTTGGCCCCGCCCCAGGAGTCGCGGAAGTTGTTGGTGATGACGATGTCGGGGCGGTGCCGTCGTACGACGGCGGTGATCGCCCGCCGCAGCGGTACGCCGTACTCCAGCACGCCGTCGGGAAGCCGCAGGAAGTCGACCTGGGGGACACCGACGACCGCGGCGGAGGCGATCTGCTCGGCCTCACGCACCTCGCGGCACTCCTCGGGGTCCATCCCGTCGATCCCGGCCTCGCCGCTGGTCACCATGCAGTAGACGACCTCCTTGCCCTGACCGGTCCAGCGGGCGACCGCGGCGGCACCGCCGAACTCCATGTCGTCGGGGTGTGCGACCACGCAGAGGGCGCGCTGCCAGTCCTCGGTGACCGGGGTGAGCGGGGGAGGGGCCTGTTCCGTCATCCCCCGAGCATGCCTCAGCCGCCGTTGGAGGAGAAGTGCTGGTAGTCGGGGTGCGACCAGCGGGCGCCCCAGAGCCAGCCGAGGGCCCGGAACCGGCGTGCGACGACGCCGTCGTGCAGGATCATGCCGCGCCGGTAGGTGGAGCGGTCGAGGTACCTGCGCGAGGTCGAGGGGTAGACCCGGCTGCCGGTCACGTAGGGGTTCTTGATCGTGTTGATGTCGATCGCGTTGCCGTAGGAGTGCTGGGAGACCCGGTAGGGGTTCCCGGTCACGGGGCGGCAGTTGAACGCCGAGGTGTTGCCCGCGCGCATGGCCGCCCGGTCCGACTGCATCGGGGTGCGCGTGCCACCGGCGTAGAAGTGGTCGGTCGGCGTGATCCGGCGGATCGGGAAGCCTGCGGTGACCGCGGCCTTCAGCACCTTGACCACGTGAGGGACCTGCGCGGCGCGTACGACGATCGCGCCCCGGCTCACGGTCTTCGCGTAGTCGATGTGGTTGACCCGGATCTTGCGCAGGCCCGACGGCGCGACGGGGCAGCCCGGCCGCCACGACCAGCGCACCTGGCGCCGGGCCAGCGGTCCGGACACGGAGACGTCCGCGACGGCCCGGAAGCTGCGCCGCAGGCGCTCGGACCGTTCCCGCCCGCCGTCGGGCCACACCGCTACGGCCCGGAACACGTGCCGGGTCGGCCGGTCGGTCCGGAAGCCGACGGCGTAGCGCCCTCGCTTGCTCGCTCGGTCCTTCCCGACCAGCGTCCAGCGGTCGCCGGTGCGCTCCTGCACCTTCACGAGCGGACGTCGGCCGGTGGGGGTCGCGACCCCGGAGAGCGCGTACGTCCTCAGCGCAGCGGGCCGCTCCGCGAGGGTCAGTGTCACCCGGCGCTGCTGCGCCGGCGTCACCTGGACGGTGACCGTGCCCGTCCTGACGAGCTCGCCGTCGCTGACGTCGTACTCGCCGGTGAAGCTGCCCTCGTCGTCGGCGCCGGCGGCGAAGCGCACCTCGCCGGCCTCGAGCATGAAGCGTTGGTCGCCCCGAACCGCGACGACCTCGAGATGCGGCGGCTCGCCCTCGGCCCGGCCGACCCCGTCGTCGGTGTCGTTGTCGAGCACCGGCACGA
>JBQCEF010000352.1:0-4117 GCA_051960495.1 Nocardioides sp.
CAGCCGGGAGAGCGCCTTGAGGGTGGCCGGGCCGCAGGTGCCGTCGGGCGGCACGCCGACGTTGCGCTGGAAGTCCCGGACGGCGAGCTCGGTCTGGTGCCCGAACCGGCCGTCGACGCGGCCGACCTTGAACCCGAGGTCGAGCAGGCGCTGCTGGAGCGCCACCACGTCGTCACCGGCAAGCACCGCACCCGGGCTGAAGGTGAGCAGCCGGTCGCCGAGTCGCCAGCGGGCCTCGTCGAGCAACCGGTAGGTCGCGCTGCCGACCGCGCCGTCGACCGAGAGCCCGCGTTGCTGCTGGAACGCCCGCACCGCGCGGTCGAGGCCCTCGTCGAACAGCTCGGGGTCGGCGGTGTCGGAGGAGACGAGCTCCAGACGCACCAGCCGGTCGCGGATCTCGGCGACCCCCGGGCTGCGGTCACCGAGGCGGAACACGGGGCCGTCGGACACGCTGTCTCCTCCCGTACGACGAGCAGGGCGGTGCCGGAGCGGCGTACCCCGAGAGCTGTGGTGCGCGCAACCACGCGGAACGGACATCCATCCTCACCCAGGCCGGGCCCGACGCGCAACGACGCCCCGGCCACCGCAGGGCGGCCGGGACGTCGTGGAGACGTCTGCGAGGGATCCTCAGGCGATGAACTCGCGCAGCTCGTTGAGCAGGGCGGCCTTCGGCTTGGCGCCGACGATCTGCCGCACGACCTCGCCGTTCTGGTAGACGTTGAGCGTCGGGATGCCGGTGACGCGGTAGGTGGCCGGCGTGACCGGGTTCTCGTCGACGTTCATCTTCACGAACGTGATCTTGTCGCCGTGCTCGGCCTTGATCTCGTCGAGGATCGGGGCGACCTGGCGGCAGGGGCCGCACCACTCGGCCCAGAAGTCCACGAGCACGGGCTTGTCGGACTTGAGCACGGCGGTCTCGAAGTCCGCATCGGTCACGGTCTGCATCTCGGCCACGGGGCCTCCTTCTTCGTCGGTACGGCGGTGCCGTCGTCGGTCGTTGTGCGTCTGGGTGTGGCTAGTCAACAGCAAGGCGGGGACGATTTCTTCCCGCCGGTCAGGCGTGTGCGGCGGTCTCCACCTGCTCGGCGCTCTGGCCGGTCACCTCGGCCTCGTGCTCGGTCGCCGCGGGGTCGCCGGCGGTCGAGGCGACGTGCTCGAGCGCGGCGATGTAGCGCTCGGCGTCCAGCGCGGCCGCGCAGCCGGTGCCGGCCGCGGTGATCGCCTGGCGGTAGTGGTGGTCGACCAGGTCGCCGCAGGCGAACACGCCCGGCAGGTTGGTGCGCGTCGACGGCTGCTCGACGAGCACGTAGCCGTTCTCGTCGAGGTCGACCTGGCCCGGCAGCAGCTCCGAGCGCGGGTCGTGGCCGATCGCGATGAACAGGCCCGTCGCGTCGAGCTCGCGCTTCTCGCCGGTGACCGTGTCGACCAGGGTCAGGCCGGTGAGCTTGTCCTCCCCGTGGATCGCCTCCACCGCGGAGTTCCAGGCGAACTCGATCTTCGGGTCGGCGATCGCCCGCTCCTGCATGATCTTGGAGGCGCGCAGCTCACCGCGGCGGTGGATCAGGGTGACCTTCGAGGCGAACCGGGACAAGAACGTGGCCTCCTCGACCGCGGAGTCGCCGCCGCCCACCACGGCGATGTGCTGCTCACGGAAGAAGAACCCGTCGCAGGTGGCGCACCAGCTCACCCCGTGGCCGGACAGCCGGTCCTCGTCGGGGAGGCCGAGCTTGCGGTAGCCGGACCCCATCGCCAGGATCACCGCGCGTGCCTTGTGCTGGGTGCCGGCACCGTCGGTGACGACCTTCACCGGACCGGTCAGGTCCACGGCGGTGACGTCGTCGGCGACGAGCTCGGCACCGAAGCGCTCGGCCTGGGCGCGCATGTTGTCCATCAGCTCAGGACCCATGATGCCGTCGCGGAAGCCCGGGAAGTTCTCCACCTCGGTGGTGTTCATCAGCGCCCCGCCGGCGGTCACGGAGCCCTCGAACACGAGGGGGGCGAGGTTGGCGCGGGCGGCGTAGACGGCGGCGGTGTAGCCGGCCGGTCCGGAGCCGATCACGATCACGTTGCGGACGTCGCCCTGGTCGTTGGCCATGGTGCAGCAGCTCCTGTGCGGGGTGAGACGGTGGGTGGTGCGTTGCGAGGCACCCGTCGGTGCGGGCGCCTGTGGGTGCAACCGATCCTAGGCACCGGACATTCCCCGCGGGGATCCGCCTCGCGGGCGCTACTCGGCCTCGGAGAGGCGCGCGACGGCCAGCAGCGACCCCGGGTCGCCACAGGAGTGGACCTCGGCCACACGGGTCCCGTCGGTGCCCCGGCGCACCACCAGCGTGGCGCGGGCCCCATCGAGCCGCGCGGGCGCGTAGCGGTCCCCGGGCCCGACCGCCGGCGGCGCGCAGGGCGCGAGCAGGTCGGCGGCGGCGCGGTCCTCGCGGACGCGGCCGGTGCGGGGGGCCCGGCCGTCGACGAGCGTCTTGCCGGCGAGGAGGTCGCCCACGTCACGGGCCAGCGTGTCGCGGTGCAGTCGCACGGTCCGTGCGGTGAGCGCCCGGACGGAGCGGGCCTTGCCGGCCTGCGGCGCGTCGAGCACGCCGGCGTCCGGTTCCCCCGCCCCGGCGGACGGTGGCATCACCCCGGGAGCCTCCGGGGCGGCCTGGCCGCCCGACTCGGCGCCGCCCGCGCCGGCGCCCGCGAACGTCTCGTCACGGGCGGCCGTGGATGCCGCGTCGCCCCCCGACACGGCGAGGCCGTCGAGGACGACGCCCGCGCCGTAGGCGAGGACCGCGACGCTTGCCGCGGCCACCAGGACCCGTGGCCAGCGACGCCGGCGGCGCTGCTCGAGCTCGTCGACGCGAGGTGCCGAAGGGGCCACGTCGGGTTCGCCTGCGGCGCCTCGCTCGGCGACCAGGCGGGCCAGGGTCGCGTCGAGGCGGGCGGCCACGTCGGAGGGGACGCCCGGCTCGGCGGGCACCGACGCGAGGGTACGACGTACCTGCTCCTCCTGCTCGGGGGTCATCGGTCGCTCACCTCCTCGTCGGGTCGCACCGCTGTGCCCGGCGCAGTGGCCGGGTCTCCTGGCGGGGATGTGGATGGGACGCGCGGGCCGACGTCCGGGTTCCCCGACCCGCCGACGTCGCGCAGCAACGGCAGCAGCCTGGCCCGCCCGCGCGAGCAGCGGCTCTTCACCGTCCCCGGGGCGCACTCGAGGATCGCGGCGGTCTCCTCCACGGAGTAGCCCTCCATGTCGACGAGGACCAGCGCGGCCCGCTGGTCGGCGGGAAGGGTGTCCAGCGCGGCGAGCACGGCGGTGCGGCGTTCGTGGTCGACGGCGACGTCGGCGGGGTCGACGGGGTCCGCGGTCAGCGTCGAGCCCCGGTCGGTGTGGTCGTCCAGGTCGTCGGGCAGCGCGTCCGCGAGCCGCACCTTGCGGCGCCGCAGCCGGTCGAGGCAGGCGTTCACCACGATCCGGTGCAGCCAGGTGGTGACCGCCGCGTCGCCGCGGTAGGCCTCGGCCCGGCGGAAGGCCGAGATCATCGCGTCCTGCAGCGCGTCGGCGGCCTCCTCGGGGTCCCCCGTGGTCCGCAGGGCGACGGCCCAGAGCCGGTCGCGGTGCCGGCCGAACAACGTCCCGAACGCCTCGGCGTCACCCGCGACGTGGGCGGCGAGCAGCGCGCGGTCGTCGGGCCCCTCGGTCATGGGCGGGCGCTCGTCGTTGCGCGGCTCATCCGCGGACGTCGATCTCCGCGACCTGGCCGCGGAAGCCGCCTTGGGTGGGGGGCAGGTCGGTCAGCCAGAGCACGAGGTACCGGGTCTTCACCGGCTGGTCGAGCGTCACGTCGACCGACGTGCCGGCGTCCGCCTGACGCGCCACCCGCGTGAGGCCGTCGGTGGAGGTGGGCTCGGAGGCCCCCTCGTCGGCGGCGAGGATCTCGAAACCGTTCGGGCTGCCGACGAACTGCACCGACACCTCGGACACGTCGGTGGGGCTGCCGAGGTCGACGAGTAGACCCACGCCGCTCTTGAGCATCTTCAGCGGGTCGTAGTAGGTGCTGGTCCGCCAGGCGGTGGCCGGGTCGCCGTCGGCGGCGAGGGGAGCGCTCTCGGGGTTCTCCGAGGG
>JBQCEF010000353.1:0-2171 GCA_051960495.1 Nocardioides sp.
CCACGACGTAACCGGTGGTCCTGGCCGAGGGGGCCGTGTAGCTGGTCGCTTACCTGCCGACCCACGCCGCGGGCCGGACACCACACACCGTGCTGTCCGGCCCGGTCATGCGCTCGGTGGTGATCGCGCTGGCCGACGGCGCCCAGATGGCCGAGCACGACTCCCCGCGCGGCGCCACGCTGATGTTCCTGAGCGGGGCGGTGACGTTGCGCAGCGGCGACCGGTCCTGGCCCCTCGAGGCCGGTCAGCTCGTCGCGGTCCCGCCCACCCGGCACGCCGTCGAGGCGCACGGCGACGCGGCGATCCTGCTCACGGTCGCCCTGGGATAGCCGACCGGTCCAGCACGGCACGGGCCGCGGGCTCGGCCGCGGCGCGGTCGTCGGCCACCAGCCCGACCCGGGTCCGCCGGTCGAGCAGGTCGTCGACGTCGAGCGCGCCCTCGTGGCTGGCTCCCCAGACGAGCTCCGCCACCGTCACCGGCACGCCCTCGGCGACCGGGGCCAGCAGCTCGCCGTCGTCGAGCCCGGTGCGGGCCCGGGCCTCGGCGAGCACCGCCCCCGCCTCGGTCCCGTAGCGGCGCACCAGGCGCTCGGGCTGCTCGAGCCCGGCCAGCACGTCGCGGGGCGCCGCGCCGACCAGGGGGAGGTCGTGGGTGCGGCAGGGTCCCGCCACAAGGCGGTGCTGCCGGACCGCGACGTCGACCGCGTCCTGCGCCATCCGGCGGTAGGTGGTCAGCTTGCCGCCGACCACGGTGACCACGCCGTCGGCGCTGGTGAGCACCGCGTGGCGGCGCGAGAGGTCCGCGGTGCGGCCGCCGGCGTCGAGCAGCGGTCGCAGCCCGGCGAAGGCGCCGGCGACGTCGTCGCGACCGAGGGGCCGGTCGAACACCGCGGAGATGACGTCGAGCAGGAAGCCGATCTCCGCCTCGGACGGCTCGGGGACGTCCGGCACCGGACCGTCGGCGGGCTCGTCGGTGAGGCCCACGTAGATCAGCGAGTCCGGCTGGGGCAGCGCGAAGACGAAGCGGTTCGACTCGCCGGGGACGGGCGCCATCACCGCCACCGACAGGCCGGGCAGGCTGTCGCCGCGCAGCACCACGTGGGTGCCGCGGGAGGGCCGCAACGTCACCTCGGGAACCAGCGAGCCGGCCCACACGCCGGTGGCGTTGACGACGGCCCGTGCCCGGATCCGGCCGGTCCGGCCGGTGACGGCGTCGGTGACCTCGGCGCCGCCGCCGTCGAGGGCCGTGACGCGGGTGCGGGTGAGGATCCGGGCGCCGTGGCCGGCGGCGCTCCGGGCCAGCGCGACCACGAGCCGCGCGTCGTCCTCGAGCTGCCCGTCCCAGGAGAGCAGGCCGCCACGCAGCCCGGGTGAGCGGAGCTGCGGCGCCAGCGCGAGCGTCTCGGTGCGGCTGAGCCGGCGGGGGCGCGGCAGCACCGAGGCAGGGGTCCTCGCGCCGGCGCGGAGCAGGTCGCCGGCGACCAGTCCGGCGCGGCTGAGCCCGGCGACGGGCCGCGGGACCATCGGCACCAGCGGGATCAGCATCGGCAGCGCGCGGGTCAGGTGGGGGGCGGTGCGGGTCATCAGCACGCCGCGCTCGACGGCGCTCTCGTGAGCAACCCCCAGCTGCCCCTTGGCCAGGTAGCGCAGCCCGCCGTGCACGAGCTTGGAGCTCCACCGCGAGGTGCCGAAGGCGAGGTCGTGGGCGTCGACCGCCACCACGTCCAGGCCCCGGCTCGCCGCGTCGAGGGCGACCCCGGCGCCGGTGACGCCCAGGCCGACCACGAGCAGGTCGACCGGCGCGGCGTCGGTAACGTCGTCGAGCTCGCGCGCTCGCCGTACGGCGTCCAGCGCGGTCGAGCGCGGGAAGGCGGGGTCGGTCAGGCCGCGAGGTGAGCCGCTCATGCCCGCAGGTACCTCTCGACCAGCGTGCGGAGCTCCGCGTCCAGGTCGTCCTCGGTGGGGCCGCCGTCGCCGGTCATCGTCTGCGTCGAGAGGGCGAAGCCGTGCGCGGCGAGCATCAGCGACCGGGCGAGCAGGCGCGGCACCCCGCCCCGGACCGAGCCGTCGGCCTGGCCCTCGACGATGACCGCCTCGACGAGGGAGAGGATCGCGTCCTGGGTGCGGCCGCGCCGGTCGAGCAGGTAGGGAAGCAGCAGCTCGGGGTCGAC
>JBQCEF010000354.1:0-4012 GCA_051960495.1 Nocardioides sp.
ACCGGCTGACCCCCGGCAAGAAGATGATCATCATGCTCGGCGGCCCGTGCATGAACCTGTTGATCTTCCTGGTGCTCTTCACGGTGCTGTTGCTCACCCTCGGCAAGCCGCACACGTCGGAAACCACGCAGGTCGCGACCGTCGAGAAGAAGGTCGTCTGCGCCGACCCGACGCGCGCGCCGCGGAGTACGAGCTCGTCGAGGCCGGCGACGAGGAGCGGTTGTTCTACCGGCTGCCGTGGTGGAAGAAGGTCATCGTCATGGCCGGCGGCCCGACGGTGAACCTGGTGCTGGCGTTCCTGCTGTTCGGCGCGGTCTTCATGATCCACGGGGCCAACGTCACCACCACGACCATCGACAAGGTCTCCGACTGCGTCATCGCGGTGACCCCGGAGACCGTGAACGCCCAGGAGCGCAAGTGCACCCCGGCCGACCCGGTGGCGCCGGCCAAGAAGGCGGGCCTGCAGCGCGGCGACGAGGTGGTCTCCTTCAACGGCACGCCGGTGACGTCGTGGGAGCAGTTCAGCAAGCTGATCCGCGCCAACCGTGACGGCGCCGCGACGATCGTGGTGAACCGCGACGGCGAGCGGGTCACGACCACCACCAACACCACCGTGTCCGCGCGTCCGGAGTCCTCGGACAACCCGCAGCGGATCGTCGAGGTCGGGTTCCTCGGCGTGGTCCCCGACGTCGTGCTGGAGAAGCAGGGCCCGGGGTTCGTGCTGGCCACGATGGGCGACTACACCTGGCACACGGTGCAGGCGCTCGCCCACATGCCCGCGAAGCTCTGGCACGCCGCAAAGGCCTCGCTCGGCCTGGAGGAGCGCGCGGCGGACAGCCCGATGAGCGTCGTCGGCGCCAGCCGGGTCGCCGGCGAGGTCGCCTCGGAGAGCACCATCCCGGTCAGCGACCGGTTCTTCGGCCTGCTCGGGCTGCTCGGCGGGATCAACCTTTTCGTCGGCATGTTCAACTTCATCCCGCTGCTGCCGCTCGACGGCGGTCACATCGCCGGGGCGCTCTACGAGGCGGTCCGGCGCGGCCTGGCCCGGCTGTTCCGGCGGCCCGACCCGGGCTACTTCGACGTCGCCAAGCTGCTCCCGGTCGCCTACGTGATGGCCGGGGTCATCCTGGTGATGAGCGTGGTGCTCGTCTACGCCGACATCGTGGCGCCGGTCCGGCTCGGCTGACGCCCGCCCATGCACGCCCAGCACGCACAGACACAGTCCCACCCCGTCGTACGACGGCCGCAACGAAAAGGAACTCCATGACCTCGATCGACCTGGGAATGCCCGCCGCACCGCCCCCGGTGCTCGCACCGCGGCGCAAGACCCGTCAGATCAAGGTCGGCAAGGTGCTCGTCGGCGGCGACGCCCCCGTCTCGGTGCAGTCGATGACCACGACGCTGACCTCCGACGTGAACACCACGCTGCAGCAGATCGCCGAGCTCACCGCGGCCGGCTGCGACATCGTCCGGGTGGCCTGCCCGTCGCAGGACGACGCCGACGCGCTGCCCGAGATCGCCCGGCACTCCCAGATCCCGGTCATCGCCGACATCCACTTCCAGCCGAAGTACGTCTTCGCCGCGATCGAGGCCGGCTGCGCCGCCGTGCGCGTCAACCCGGGCAACATCCGCAAGTTCGACGACCAGGTCAAGGAGATCGCCCAGGCGGCGAAGGACCACGGCACGTCGCTGCGGATCGGCGTCAACGCGGGCTCGCTCGACAAGCGGCTGCTGGAGAAGTACGGCAAGGCCACCCCGGAGGCGCTCGTCGAGTCCGCCGTCTGGGAGGCGAGCCAGTTCGAGGAGCACGACTTCCACGACTTCAAGATCTCGGTCAAGCACAACGACCCGGTCGTGATGGTGCAGGCCTACGAGATGCTCTCCGAGCGGGGCGACTGGCCGCTGCACCTCGGCGTCACCGAGGCGGGCCCGGCGTTCCAGGGCACGATCAAGTCGTCGGTGGCCTTCGGTGCGCTGCTCTCGCGCGGCATCGGCGACACGATCCGCGTCTCGCTCTCGGCGCCGCCGGTCGAGGAGGTCAAGGTCGGCCTGCAGATCCTGGAGTCGCTGAACCTGCGCCCCCGCCGGCTCGAGATCGTCTCCTGCCCGTCGTGCGGACGGGCGCAGGTCGACGTCTACAAGCTCGCCGACGAGGTCACCGCCGGGCTCGAGGGGCTCGAGGTGCCGCTGCGGGTCGCCGTCATGGGGTGCGTCGTGAACGGTCCCGGCGAGGCCCGGGAGGCCGACCTCGGCGTGGCGTCCGGCAACGGCAAGGGCCAGATCTTCGTCAAGGGCGAGGTGATCAAGACCGTGCCGGAGTCCAAGATCGTGGAGACGCTGATCGAGGAGGCCATGCGGATCGCCGAGGAGATGGGGGAGCCCGCCGACGGCTCCGGCGACGCCGGTGCGACGGTGACGGTTGGCTGAGCCTGCCGGGACCGTCCCGCTGCTGCGGGACCCGGACTTCCTCAGGTACGTCGCGGCGCGCGGCCTGTCGCTGCTCGGCAACATCACCACGCTGATCGCGCTGCCGGTGCTGGTCTACCGGCTCAGCGGCTCGGCCTCGCTGACCGCCCTGGTGGCCGGCCTGGAGGCCGCGCCCTACATGGTGTTCGGGCTGCTCGCCGGCGCGCTCAGCGACCGGTGGAACCGCAAGACCGTGATGGTCGCCTCCGACCTGGTGGCCGCCGTGCTGCTGGCGAGCGTGCCGGTCGCGCACTGGCTCGACGTGCTGACCGTGCCGCACATCCTCGCGGTGGCGTTCCTCGGGCCCACGGTGGGGACCTTCTTCGACGCCGCCGTCTTCGGCGCGATCCCGACGCTGGTCGGCAAGGCGCGCATCGGGCAGGCCAACTCCTACGTCTGGTCGGTGCAGGGGGTCGGCGAGGTCGTCATACCGTCGGCCGTCGGGGTCGCCCTGGCGGTGGTCCACCCGGCCAGTCTGCTCGCCTTCGACGCGTTCACGTTCCTGGCCTCGGCCGCCCTCGTCCGCGGGATCGGCCGGGCGCTGCAGGACGACAGCCGCGAACGGACCCCGCTCGGGCTGCGGCAGGTGCGCACCGACATCGGCGAGGGCCTGCGCTACCTGTGGGGCCACCCCGGCGTGCGGACGATGACCCTCGTCGGGTTCACCCAGTGCCTCAGCGGCGGCGGCTTCGTCGCACTGATGGTGGTGTGGGCCGACCGGCAGCTCGACGTCGGCACCCAGGGGCTGCGGTTCGGCCTGGTCTACGGGGCGTGGGCGGTCGGCGGGCTGGTCGCCTCGGTCAGCCTGCCGCGGCTGCTGCGCGGCACCACGCCCGAACGGGTGACCCTTGCGGCGCTGCCGGTCTCGGTGGCGCTCGGGCTGCTCACCCCGGTGTGGACCACCTGGTGGCTGGGCGCGCTGTCGCTGTTCGCCTGGAGCATCGGCTACACGCTCGTGGCGATCAACTCGATCTCCTACCGCCAGCAGGTGACCCCCGAGCACATGCTCGGCCGGGTCAACACCGCCGGCCGGATGCTCGCCTGGGGGCTGGGCTGGACCGGCGGCGCGTTCGTGGCGGGGGTGCTCAGCGGTGTGCTCGGGCTGCGGACCACGCTGTTCACCATGGCCGGGCTCGCCGCCATCGGGGTGCTGGTGGCCTGGACCTCGCCACTCGTCCGGTCCCCGAGGCGGGAGTCCGAGGGCGTCGGCGTCGCGTAGGCTCGCGGCGTGCTCCGGACCCAGCGCGGCCTTCGGCTGCTCGGCCCCTCCGACGTCCCGGCGATGTTGGAGCTGACGGCGCGCGACCCCGTCATCAATGTCTTCGCGGACTACCGGACCCGGCTGACCCAGCTCGACACCCGCTGGCTCGGCGGCGAGGTGTGGGGCTACCTCGAGGACGGCCGCCTGGTGTCCGCGTGCCACGCCGCCGCGAACCTGGTGCCGGTCAACGCCACGCCGACCGCGCTCGAGGTGTTCGCGGAACGCGCTCTGGCCACGGGCCGGCGCTGCGCGACGATCGTCGGGCCCGCCGACGTGGTGGACCCG
>JBQCEF010000355.1:0-4846 GCA_051960495.1 Nocardioides sp.
CTCGCCGTTGGGGTAGCCCTGGCCGAAGATCACGTCGTCGATGTCGTCCGATGTGATGCCGGTGCGTTCGACCAGCCCCTTGATGACGGTGGCGCCCAGATAGGCGACCGGGAGATCGACGAAGACCCCGCCGAACCTCCCTACCGGGGTGCGGACCGGTTCACAGATGACAGCCTCGCGCATGTCGTCTCCTTTGTTGGGTTCGTGCCGGCTTCCACCTCGGAATCAGTGGTCTCGGCGACGTGGTCGGGGTCGATGGATGTCGGTGTGCGTCAGGTGAACTTCGTCAGGCCCACCTGCGTGGCCGACGCGACGTGTCGACCGTGCTGATCGAAGATCTCGCCGGTTGCGAGGGCGCGGCCGTGGGCGATCGTGCGGCACCGTGAGTCGAACTGGTGCCACGCCCCGAGGTCGCACGGTGCGTGGAAGACAAGGGTGTGGCTCAAGCTGAGAATCCGGCTCTCCGGCCCGTGGCGGAACGAGCCGACCGCCCGGAATGCTGTCTCCAGGATGCTCATGTCGGTGACGTAGGCGAGGAGGGCGGCCCGCACGACCGGGTCCTCCGGCACCGTCCCTCGGCCGCGTACCCACACCGATTGGCGGTCACCACGCTCACCGGGTTCGGTGTAGGGCGGGTCCTCCACGTGGCGGAACCACACTGGCCGACGCATCCGCCACCAGGTCGGCACCTGGGGGACGCCGCCGAACCGGTCCTCCAGGTCGGGCAGCTGCTCGGGTCCCGGCACGTCGGCCGGCCGGACCGCGTCATACGACGGGAGGTCTTCGCGGATCACCCCCCAACGACTGGTCGCGGTGAACAGGTCGCCGTCAACTCCGCGGAGCGTCGCGCGGCGCGTGGACAGCGACCGTGCGTCGCCGACGTGCTCGACCTCCCACTGCAGCGGCTGGTCGGTGGGCACGCCCAGCAGGAACTCCGCCTGCATCGACAGCGGCTGGTGCCCGGACGGCACCGTGCCGCCGGCTGCCGCGATCGACTGCGCCAGCAGCAATCCGCCGAAGACACGGTCAGCGGGGTGTTCCTGCGGGCGACCCAGGAAGTACTCGCGGCGTGGCCGGCCCGACTCCTGTTCGGTGTCTACCGGCGGGACGGGGCGGAGGGTGAGCAGCTCATAGAGGTGTTCCAGGGACAGCAGATCGGTCATGCCCACGTCATCCTGGCCTCCACGACGACGACGCCGTTCTGGGTTCCGAGCACCCTGGCCTCATCCGCGCCCTGGCCGACGTGGAAGTCGATCGGACTGCCGGGAAAGGCGGGGAACAGCAGCCGGTAGTCCAGGTCGCGTGGCCGCCCGCCCGTGGCGCGGATCACGGCTTCCACGGCGCCGATCACGGTCAGGGGGCCGTGCACGAGCAGGTCGCGATGCCCCTCGACATCGACCGCGTAGCGACGGTCGTAGTGAATTCGGTGGGCGTTGTAGGTGAGGGCGCTGAAGCAGAACAGCAGTCGCTCGTCCGGCTCCAACCGGTATGCCGGGGTGCCGGTCGGGGGTTCGAGCGCGGACGCCGAGGTGGGGCGCGGCCGCTGTGCGACGTCCTCGGCACGGCGGTAGACGACGTCGCGCTCTTCGTGCACGCGCACCACGTCACCGACGAGGTACTCGTGCATCTCGGTGACGAGGAGCAGCCAGCCGGACCGTCCCTCACGCAGGCGGACGTCAGTGATGGAGGTGCGCCTCGTAGCGCGCTCACCCACACGCAGCGGCTCGGCTGTCTGGATCCGGCCCCCGCCGAACATCCGCCGCCGCTCCGTGAGCGGCGGCACGAGGCGGTCGTTGGCCGGGTGGCCGTCAGGTCCCAGAGCGCTCACCGGCCGCGCGCTGCGCAGGTAGACCTCGCTCCAGAGAGGCGGCAGCGCGAAGTCCGCGCCAGGCTCAGGTGAGCCCAGCAGCGCGGCGAGGGCTGCGGCCGGGAACCGCACCAGGTCGTCGGTCACCGTCTCCGGTGCCGGGCGCCAGGACGCCAGGACTCGGGAGAACTCCTCCGGGGGCTGGCTCACATGAACCGTCCGCCGGTGATCTCCAGGACGCAGCCGGTCATGTAGCTCGACAGGTCGCTGGACAAGAAGAGCACCACCTTCGCGACCTCGTCCGGCTCCCCGGCGCGGCGCATGGGGATCTCCTCCATCTTCTGGTCCCAGGCCTTCTGCGGCATCGCCCGGGTCATCGCGGTGGCGATCAATCCCGGCTGGACGGCGTTGACGCGGACCCCGTGGTGGGCGACCTCCTTGGCGGCGGCCTTGGTGAGTCCGACGATGCCGGCCTTGGCTGCGGAGTAGTTGGTCTGCCCGACCAGGCCGACCTTGCCCGACAGGGACGAGAGATTGACGATGGCGCCGGAGCCGGCCTCGCGCATGACCGCTGCGGCCAGCCGGGTGCCGTTCCAGGTGCCCTTGAGGTGCACGTCGATGACGTCGTCGAACTGCTGCTCGGTCATCTTGCGCATGGTGGCGTCCCGGGTGATGCCGGCATTGTTGACCATCACGTCGAGCGAGCCGAACCGCTCGACCGCGAGGTCGATGAGTGCCTGCAGCTGGTCGGCGTCCCGCACGTCGCAGGCCGCGGACGCTCCGACCGTGTCGCCGCCCAGATCCTGCACGGCGCGGGCCGCGGCGTCGGCGTCGACGTCGCCGACCACCACCTTCGCCCCCTCGTCGACGAATCGCTGAGCGATGGCGAGGCCTATTCCTTGGGCAGCGCCGGTGATGACGGCGACCTTGTCCTGCAGCAGTGGCATGGCTTTCTCCTCGTCGTGATGGGTAGGTCAGAGCGTGGCGGGAGTGCCGAGCACGGCCGTCACCTGGCTGGCGAGCACCCCGCCGTTGCCGTTCACGAGCGCGAGGGACGCGTCCGGAACCTGGCGCTCGGCGGACTCGCCGCGCAGCTGTCGGACGGCCTCGATCAGCAGGAAGATGCCGTACATCCCGGGGTGGCAGTAGGACAGGCCGCCGCCGTTCGTGTTCACCGGCAGCTCGCCGCCCGGCGCGATCCTCCCGTCGGCGACGAACCGGCCGCCCTCGCCCTTGGGGCAGAAGCCGAGGTCCTCCAGGAACAGGATCGGATTGATGGTGAAGGCGTCGTAGAGCTCGACGACGTCCATGTCCGCCGGGCCGTAACCCGAGGACTCGTAGGCCCGGCGGCCCGACTCCGTGGCGGCCGTGGTGGTCAGGTCCGGCATCGCGGAGATGCTGCTGTGCCAGCTCGCCTCGCCACCGCCCAGCAGGTGCACCGGCTTCTCGACAAGACCTGCGGCGCGCTCGGCGCTTGTCATCACCACCGCGCCGCCGCCGTCGGTGACCAGGCAGCAGTCCAGGGCGGTGAGCGGGTCGCTGACCATGCGCGACGAGAGCACGTCCTCGACCGTCAACGGTTCACGCTTGAACGCCATCGGGTTGAGCTGCGCCCAGCGCCGCGCCGAGACCGCGACCTCGGCAAGCTGCTCGCGCGTCGTGCCGTACTGGTGCATGTGCCGGGCGGCGGCCAGCGCGTACATCGAGATGGGCAGCCGCGGCCGGTAGGGCTCCTCGTAGCGGAGCTGGCGAGTTGTCGAGACGAGCTTCCCGCCGTCGGAGCGCTGGGTGCTCGCGTAGGTGATGAGCGCGACCTCGATCTCGCCGGCCGCGATGGCCCGGGCCGCCCGCAACGCGTGGGCCACGAACGAGGACCCGCCGATGTTGGTGCCGTCGAGGAGCCTCGGCCGGATACCGAGGTACTCGGCCGTGATGGGGCCGGCGATCGGGTAGTACGCCGAGGCCGTGTAGAGGGCGTCCACATCGGCTGGGGTCAGCCCGGACTCACGGAGGGCCGCTGCCGACGCCTGGCCGACCAGGTCGAGGGGGCTCAGTCCGGCGTCGACCTCGCCGAGCTGGGACTCTGCGACACCGGTGATCGCGGCCTTGCCGCGCCATCCGGCCGTCATCGGTGGCTCTCCTTGCGGAACACGGCCGCAGGACGTCCCTGCAGCTCGACGAAGTCGACCACGACGCGCTCGCCGATCCGGACCTCGCCCGGCTCACCGAGGACGGTGCTCATCATCCGGAACCCTTCGTCCAGGTCGACCAGGCTGACGTCATGGTCACCGTCACGCCGGCGAACGGTCGTGGTGGAGTACACGACCCCTCGGCCTTCGCTGCGCTCCCAGGCGAGGTCGGGGCTTCCGCAACCGGGGCACAGCACGCGCGGGTAGAAGATGACCGTCTCGCACGACCGGCACCGCTGGAAGCGCAGCTCCCCGTTGGCGATGCCCTCGTCGTAGACGAGCTCCGGGGCCGCGCTCACGCGACCACCCCGTCCTTCAGGAGCCGCTGCACCTGCTCCTCGGAGTAGCCCAGCTCGCCGAGGACGGACCGGGTGTGGTCGCCCAGGCCCGGCACGTCGCCCATCCGGGCTTCGACGTCGGCATAGGTGATGGGTGGCAGGACGGCGCGTACGGCGCCCTTCTCCGTGCTCACCTCGCGCCAGCGACCCCGTTCGGTGAGCTGCGGGTGCTCGATCATGTCGCTCACGTCGTTGAGCTTCGCTGCCGGCACGCCCGCCTCGTTGAGCCGTGCGGAGAGCTCTGCGCGGGTGAAGGCCGAGGTCAGCTCGCCCACCAGCGTGTCGAGGGCGGCCCGGTTCCGCACCCGGAGCACGTTGGTGGCGTAGTCGACGTGGTCGGCCAGGTCGGGCCGTCCGAAGACCTCGGTGACGAGCTGGCGCCAACCGCGGTCGTTCTGGATACCGATCAGCACCTCGCCGTCCTGGGTCGGATACGCGTCGTACGGCGCGATCGCCGCATGGCTCAGCCCCATCCGACGAACCGGGGTGTCGTACATGGCCATGTACATCGG
>JBQCEF010000356.1:0-5103 GCA_051960495.1 Nocardioides sp.
GAGGCTGCCCGGCGTGAGCAGGGCGGCGCCGATGCCCATCACCAGTCGGGCCCACAGCAGCTGGGCCGGCGTCTGGGCGACCGCGCACAGCGCCGACGCGACGCCGAACCAGGCGATGCCCCACACGAACACCCGCCGCCGGCCGAGCCGGTCGCCGAGCGCACCCCCGACGAGGATCAGCGAGGCCAGGCTCAGCAGATAGGCGTTGACGACCCACTGCAGCTGCGGCACCGAGGCGTCGAGGTCGGTGCCGATCGTGCGCAGCGCGACGTTGACCACCGAGCCGTCGAGCAGCGCCATCCCCGAGGCGAGCACGGTCGCGAGCAGCACCCACCGGCCCCGCGGGCTGTCCGCGCGCAGCGGCGGGCCGGCCCCGTTCGGACGGCTCATCGCGGCGACTGCGGGATCAGCCGGGTGAAGCGCTGCTCGGTCGGGTACGGCGGCCAGGGCGCCTCGCGGCGGTCGTCCGTCGGGCGCCAGCCGAGCCGCTCGTAGAGCCGTCGCGCCCGGTGGTTCTCCTCCAGGCACCACAGCGACGCGATCGTGCACCCGCGCAGGTCCATCGCGTGCAGGGCGGTCTCGATCGCGGCCGTGCCCACGCCGTGCCCCCACCGGTCGGGGCGGACGGCGAGGTGGCGCAGGGTGGAGTCGTCGTACACCGCCAGCGCGACCAGGCCGGCCTCGTCCTCGGCGACGAGCACCACGCAGGACGGGTCCTCGAGCACCAGCGACCAGCGGGCGAGCACGTCGTCGTCGGGGAACGGGAACCGCTCGGGCGGGAACACGTGCGCCAGCGCGACGAGGTTCGCGGCGCGCTCGAGGTCGCGCAGCGCGCTCAGGTCCTCAGTCGTCGCCTCGCGGAACACCCGCTCATCGTTCCACGTCGACGTCCGGGCGGTCCGGCGTCAGTCCACGAGACGCGCGGCGCGCCGGAGCAGCTCCTCGGCGCCGGCGAGGTCGGCAAGGAGGTCGGCCACGGGCCGCTCCCGCTCGAGCAGGCCCACGCCCTGGCCGGCGTAGAGGTAGGCGGTGTCGTAGTCGCCGGCCTGCCGCGCGGCCCGGAGCTCCTCGCGGGCGGCCGGGTCCGCGGCGAGCTCGTCGAGGCGGTGCCGCCACCGGTCGAAGTAGTCGTTGCGCAGGCCGCGGGCGCCGTACTCCTCGGGCCAGCCGAGTCCGAGCGCGACGTCGAAGACGCGGCCGTAGCCGGTACCGGTCTCGTCGGCGGCGAGGAGCCGGGCGCGGGCGGCGGCGGTGTTGCCGGCCTCGGTGCAGCCGAGCAGCGCCGTGCCGACCCAGCCGCCGACGGCGCCTGCCGCCATCACCGCGGCGAGCCCCCGCGCGGTCGCGATACCGCCGGCGGCGAGGACGGGGACGTCGACGCGGTCGAGCACGGCCTGCAGTAGCGGCAGGGTCGCCACCTCGTTGCGGCCGTGCCCGCCGGCCTCGCCGCCGCGGGCCACCAGCAGGTCGACCCCGGCGTCGACGGCCCGGCGCGCCTCGTCGACGGTGCCGACCTGCGTGCCGACCGGGATGCCCGCCTGCCGCAGCGGTCCGACGTACCGCTCGACGGGGCCGAAGCTCACCGACACCAGGGCCGGCTGCTCGGCGATGACCGCCTCCAGCTGTGCGGGGTTGTCCTCGAGTGCCCAGGCCATCAGGCCGAGGCCGAACGGCCGGGTCCCGTTGCCGCGCGCCAGGGCGGCCTGCTCGGCGATCCATCCGGCGTCGCGGCTCGCGTTGACCCCGACCATGCCGAGCCCGCCGGCCGCCGAGACGGCCGCGGCCAGCCGGCCCTCGCCGGGCCCCGCCATCGGCGCGCCGACGACGGGAACGGCCAGGTCGAACCGCTCGGTCAGCCAGGTGCGGATCACCGCCGCTCAGTCCTTCTTCTGCTCGATCACCACGGTGCCCATGATCTTGTCGGCGAAGGTCTGCTTCTTCTGGTCCCACAGCGGCCACAGGTAGCCCAGGTAGCAGGGCAGCGAGTCGAGGATGTGGCACAGCGCGCGGACGAAGGTCAGCCCGGCGCCGATCGGCTCGCCGGTGCGCTCGCCGATCAGCCGGATGCCGAGGGCCTGCTTGCCGAGGCTCCAGCCGGTGCGGCCCTGCCGGAAGATCACGTTCCAGATCAGGATTCCGAAAACGCCCAGGTAGCCGACCGCGACGAGGAGCAGGCCCAGGCCGCTCGCCACGTTGCTGTCCGCGCTGCCGATCGCGAGGCCGACCAGCGCGACCAGGTAGCCGGGCAGCACGACGACCATGTCGACGAGGTAGGCGCCTACCCGCTTGATCCACTCGGCGTAGGGGACCGGCGCACCGTAGGCCGTGGTCGCCCCGTAGGCCGGGGAGCTGTAGGCCGGGGCGCCGTAGGCCGGGGCGTCGCCCCACCCGCCCTGGCCGGCCGGCGGGGGCGGGGGTGCCGAGGGGTAGCCCGGCTGGTCGGGGGTCGGCGCCTGGCCGCCCTGCGGGGTCCAGGGGTCCTGCGGGTTCTGCGGCGGGGGCGGCGGGTAGTCGGTCATCGCGGGTGTCTGCCTCGGGTCTCTCGGGTGCGGGTGCGTGACTGCCTCGACTGAGGCTCGGCCCGGAGTCTAGGGAGAAGGCAGCGCTCCGCGGGGACGTCGTGGACATACCGGACCCTCGTGTCCAGAAACAAACAGTCAGTCTTGACTGTTTGTTTGTTTGCTCTGCACGATGAGCCCGTGAGCCTCGCCGCGTCCAGCCGTGTCCCGCAGGAGGAGCGCTCCCGGGCGATGCGCCAGCGCCTGCTGGAGGCGACCGTGGAGTGCCTGGTCGAGCGCGGCTGGAGCGGTACGTCGACCACGCTCGTCTCCCAGCGCGCCGGGGTCAGCCGGGGGGCCCAGCTGCACCACTTCCCGACCAAGAGCGACCTGGTGGTCGCCGCCGTGGAGCACCTCAGCGAGGTCCGCGGCGAGGAGCTCGCCGCCGCGGCGCAGGCGCTGCCGACCGGACCGCGTCGCACCCGCGCGGTGCTCGGGATGCTCGCCGACCACTTCACCTCCCCGGTGTTCACCGCGGCCCTCGAGCTGTGGGTCGCCGCCCGGACCGACCCGGAGCTGCGGTCGGCGGTCGGGCCGCTCGAGCAGCGGATCGGCCGCGAGGTGCACCGGTCCACCGTCGAGCTGCTCGGGGTGGACGAGAGCCGGCCCGGCGCCCGGGAGCTGGTCCAGGCCACGCTCGACCTCGCCCGCGGCCTCGGGCTGGCGAACACGATCACCGACGACGCGGCGCGCCGTACCCGGATCCTCGACCACTGGGCCGACGTACTCGACGACCACCTGACGACCAACCCCGATTCGTCTGCGGTCGCGCTCCGTGAATCACCCCATAGACCGCAGACGAATCGGGTGGAGGGACGCCGATGAGCACGCTGGAGGAGGTCCTCGCCGACCTGCGCGCCGAGGGGGACCGGCTCGACGACCTGGTCGCGCCGCTCGACGACGCCGGCTGGCGCACGCCCACCCCTGCCGAGGGCTGGACCGTCGCCCACCAGGTCGCCCACCTGGCCTGGACCGACGAGGTGGCGGTCAAGGCCGCCACCGACAAGTCGGCCTGGGACGAGGTCGTCCTCGAGGCGATCGGCGACCCCGACGGGTTCGTAGACGCCGAGGCCGAGCGAGGCGCGCAGGCCCCGCCGGCCGAGCTGCTCGCGCGCTGGCGGACGGGCCGGGCCGCGCTCGCGAAGGTGCTGCGCGAGTACCCCGCCGGCGAGAAGCTGCCCTGGTTCGGGCCGCCGATGTCGGCCACCTCGATGGCCACGGCGCGGTTCATGGAGACCTGGGCGCACGGCCGCGACGTCGCCGACGCGCTCGGGGTCGAGGCGTCCCGCGACGACGCGGTGCGGCACGTCGTGCACCTCGGCGTGCGCACCCGCGGCTACGCCTTCAAGAACAACGGGCTCGAGCCGCCGACCGAGCCGATCCGGGTGTCGCTGACGCTGCCGAGCGGCTCGGTGTTCGAGGACGGGCCGCAGGACGCGGCTCAGTCGGTGACCGGATCTGCGTACGACTTCGCGCTGCTGGTGACCCAGCGGGCCCACCGCGACGACCTCGACCTGACCGCGACCGGTCCCGACGCCGACCGGTGGCTCGACATCGCGCAGGCGTTCACCGGGCCGGCCGGCGGTGGCCGCGAGCCGAAGGGGGCGGCGTGACCGGCGGCGCGGTCGAGGGCGTGGCCGGCGGCGTGCTGCGGGTCGGCAACTGCAGCGGCTTCTACGGCGACCGGCTCTCGGCGATGCGCGAGATGCTCGAGGGCGGCCCGCTCGACGTGCTGACCGGCGACTACCTGGCCGAGCTGACCATGCTGATCCTCGGCAAGGATGTGATGAATGATCCGTCGCTGGGATACGCCCGCACCTTCGTCCGGCAGGCCGAGGACTGCCTCGGGCTCGCGGTGGAGAAGGGCGTCAAGCTGGTCGCGAACGCCGGCGGCCTGAACCCGTCCGGGCTGGCCGAGAAGCTCCGCGAGGTGGCGACCGGGCTGGGCCTCGACGTGCGGATCGCCCACGTCGAGGGCGACAACCTGCTCGACCGCGTCGACGAGCTCGGCCTGGTCGACCCCGAGCTCGGCAAGCCGCTGACCGCCAACGCCTACCTCGGCGCGTTCGGCATCGCCGCCGCGCTCGACGCCGGCGCCGACGTGGTGGTCACCGGCCGCGTCACGGACGCCTCGGTGGTGATCGGCCCGGCGGTCTCGCGGTTCGGCTGGACCCCCACGTCGTACGACGAGCTCGCGGGCGCGACCGTCGCCGGCCACCACATCGAGTGCGGGACCCAGGCCACCGGCGGCAACTTCTCCGGCTTCACGTCGTTCGCCCCCGACACCAGGCCGCTGGGCTCCCCGCTCGCCGAGATCGCCGCCGACGGCTCGTGCGTGATCACCACGCACGACGGCACCGGTGGTGCGGTCACGGTCGACACGGTCACCGCGCAGCTGATGTACGAGGTGCAGTCCACCGGCTACCTCGGCCCTGACGTGACCACTCACCTCGACACGATCACGCTGTCCGACGACGGGCCCGACCGGGTCGCGGTCACCGGGGTGCGCGGGTCGGAGCCGCCGGAGACGCTCAAGGCCTGCCTG
>JBQCEF010000357.1:0-8091 GCA_051960495.1 Nocardioides sp.
GAGTCGGAGCCGTGCACGAGGTTCTCGCGGTTCGACAGCGACCAGTCGCCGCGGATGGTGCCGGGGGCGGCCTTGCGGCCGTCGGTGGCGCCGTTGATGCCACGCACGACCTCGATCGCCTGGTCTCCCTCGAGCACCAGCGCGACCAGCGGGCCGGAGGTGACGAAGTCGCGCAGCGGCGGGTAGAAGTCCTTCTCGACGTGGTCGGCGTAGTGCTCGTCGGCCAGCGCGGCGTCGATCGTGCGCTGCTCCATCGCGACGATGCCCAGGCCCTTGGCCTCGAACCGGGAGACGATGTCGCCGACGAGGCCGCGGCGGACGGCGTCGGGCTTGAGCAGGACGAGCGTGCGCTGTGACATGGCGGTCAGCCTAGCGGGGACCCTCGGGGCGGGCCTGCTCGGCCTTCTCCTGGTCGATCCGCGCGCCGAGGAAGTAGGCACCGGCGTACAGCGCGGCGAACACCGCGCCGAGCACGAACATCAGCGGGACCACGAAACCGAGGGCCAGCGAGAGCACCTGCACCGCCCAGCCCAACGCGTAGCCCCACGGCCGCAGCAGCGTGCCGGCGGCGGCCACGCAGAGCACGGCGAGCCCGATCCCGATCCCGAACGACGCGCCGAAGCCGAGGTCGGTCACGCCGGTCATCACCAGCCCGGCCAGGAACAGGGCGACCGCCTGCAGGGTCAGCATGCCGGCGCACATCGCGTGCTGCACGGAACGGTTCACCGGGCGCCCTTGGGCAGCAGCATCGCGCGGGCCTCGCCGACGGTGATCACCGATCCGGTGACGAGCACGCCGCCGGAGCCGATGGCCTCGCCGTAGGTGCCGCCCTGCTCGGCCAGCCCTGCCGCCTCGTCGATCGCGTCAGCCAGCCGCGGGGCCAGGTGGACCCGGTCGACGCCGAAGATCCCCGCGGCGACGTCGGCGAGCTCGGCCGCGGGCATGGCACGCGGAGTCGAGTTCTGGGTGCACACGATGTGCGCCAGCACCGGCTCGAGCGCGGCGAGCACGCCCTCGTAGTCCTAGTCGGCCATCACCCCGACGACGCCGACGAGCGGGCTGAACGTGAACGAGTCCTGCAGCGCCTCTGCGAGGGCGGCCGCCCCGTGCGGGTTGTGAGCGGCGTCCAGCACGATCGTGGGGCTGCGCCGGACGATCTCGAGCCGGCCCGGCGAGGTCACCTGGCCGAACGCCTCGCGGACCAGCTCGCCGTCCAGCGGGTCCTCCCCCGTGAACGCCTCCACCGCCGCCAGGGCGAGCACGGCGTTGTGGGCCTGGTGGGCGCCGTACAGCGGCAGGAAGACCTCGTCGTACTCGCCGCGCAGCCCGCGCAGCCGCATCATCTGGCCGCCGACCGCCGGGACCCGGTGCTCGACGCCGAAGTCGACGCCCTCCCACAGAATCGTCGCGCCGACCTCCTGCGCCCGCTCGGCGAGGACCTGGGCGACCTCGGGTGCCTGCACCGCGCAGACCACCGTCGCGGCCGGCTTGATGATCCCCGACTTCTCGACCGCGATGTCCTGGGGCCGCGCTCCGAGGTACTTCGCGTGGTCCACGCTGATCGGGCCGATCACCGCGACCGCGCCGTCCGCGACGTTGGTGGCGTCCCACGAGCCGCCCATCCCGACCTCGACCACAGCGACGTCCACCGGGGCGTCGGTGAACGCGGAGAACGCCATCCCCACGACGGTCTCGAAGAACGACAACGGGTGCTCGCTCTCCCGGTCGACCAGATGCAGGTAGGGCGCGATCTCGTTGTATGCCTGGAGGAACGCCGCCTCGGACAGCGGCTCGCCGTCGATCGAGATGCGCTCGGTCATCGACTCCACGTGGGGGCTGGTGAACCGCCCTGTGCGCAGGCCGGCGGCCCGCAGCACCGTGTCGATCATCCGCGAGGTGGACGTCTTGCCGTTGGTGCCAGTCAGGTGGATGACCGGGTAGGCGCGCTGGGGGTCGCCGAGCAGCTCGACGAGCGCCTCGATCCGGTCCAGGCTCGGCTCGAGCCGGGTCTCCGGCCACCGGGCCAGCAGCGCCTTCTCGGCCTCGGCGTAGCTCTCGACGTGGCCGGTGTGGGGGCCGGAGTGCGGGGAGGTGTGGGACATCGGCCCGAGTCTACGGCGCACGCGGCCGGAACTGCTTCGCGGTGCCAGGGGGCCGGACCGTAAGATTTCTGGCTATGAGCAACGAGCCGATGTCCTCCGACCTGTCCACCGATGCCGCCAGCCCGGCCGCGTCGGTAGCGGTACCGGACAAGCCGGCTCTGGAGGGACTGGAGGAGCGCTGGTCGCAGCAGTGGAAGGCCGACGACACCTACGCCTTCGACCGGACCAAGACGCGTGACCAGGTCTACTCCATCGACACCCCTCCCCCGACCGTCTCCGGGTCCCTGCACGTCGGTCACGTGTTCTCCTACACGCACACCGACCTGATCGCGCGCTACCAGCGGATGGCCGGCAAGGAGGTCTTCTACCCGATGGGGTGGGACGACAACGGCTTGCCGACCGAGCGACGGGTGCAGAACTACTTCGGCGTGCGGTGCGACCCCTCGCTGCCCTACGACCCGGACTTCACCCCGCCGGAGAAGCCGGACGCGAAGAAGCAGGTGCCGATCAGCCGGCCCAACTTCATCGAGCTGTGCGAGCGGCTCGTGGAGCAGGACGAGGAGATCTTCGAGTCGCTGTGGCGCACGCTCGGCCTCTCGGTGGACTGGTCGCAGCACTACACGACGATCGGCCCGCACTCGATGACGGTGTCGCAGCGCGCGTTCCTGCGGAACTTCGCCCGCGGCGAGGCCTACCTGCAGGAGTCGCCGACGCTGTGGGACGTCACCTTCCAGACCGCGGTCGCGCAGGCCGAGCTGGAGGCGCGTGAGTACGCCGGCCACTACCACCGGGTCGCGTTCCACGGTCCCAACGGCCCGGTCCCCATCGAGACGACCCGGCCCGAGCTGATCCCGGCGGTCGTCGCGCTCATCGCCCACCCCCACGACGAGCGCTACCCGCCGCTGTTCGGGACCACCGTGAAGTCTCCGGTCTTCGGCGTGGAGATCCCGGTGCTCGCCCACGAGGCCGCCGAGCCGGACAAGGGCGCCGGAATCGCGATGTGCTGCACGTTCGGCGACCTGACCGACGTGACCTGGTGGCGCGAGCTCCAGCTGCCGGTGCGCACGGTCATCGGTCGCGACGGCCGGCTGCACCGCGAGACGCCGGCGTGGCTGGCGCACGAGCCCGCGGCTTCGTCGTACGAGCAGCTGGCGGGGAAGACGGCGTTCAGCGCGCGCGAGGCGATGGTCGCGATGCTGCGCGAGTCCGGCGACCTCGAGGGCGAGCCGGCGCCGACCCAGCGGATGACGAACTTCTACGAGAAGGGCGACAAGCCGCTGGAGATCGTCTCGACGCGGCAGTGGTACATCCGCAACGGCGGGCGCGACAAGGAGCTGCGCGACGAGCTCGTCGAGCGCGGGTCGGAGATCACCTGGGTGCCGGCGCACATGCGGCACCGCTACGACAACTGGGTCGGCGGGCTCAACGGCGACTGGCTGATCTCGCGGCAGCGCTTCTTCGGCATCCCGTTCCCGGTCTGGTACCCCCTCGACGAGGAGGGCGAGCCCGACTACGCGCACCCGCTGATGCCGAGCGAGGCGGAGCTCCCGGTCGACCCGTCGACGCGGGCGCCGGCCGGCTACGACGAGGACCAGCGCGGCAAGCCGGGCGGCTTCATCGGTGACCCGGACGTGATGGACACCTGGGCGACGTCCTCGCTGACCCCGCAGATCGCGGGGCACTGGGAGGACGACCCGGACCTGTTCGAGCGGGTCTTCCCGATGGACCTGTGCACGCACGCGCACGACATCATCCGCACCTGGCTGTTCTCCCGTGTGGTCCGGGCGCACCACGAGCACGGCGTCGTGCCGTGGTCGCACGCGCTGATCTCGGGCTTCATCGTCGACCCGGACCGCAAGAAGATGAGCAAGTCCAAGGGCAACGCGGTCGTGCCGTCGGAGATCCTCGACAAGTTCGGCGCGGACGCGGTCCGGTGGCGTGCGGCGATGGCGCGCCCGGGGCTGGACTCGCCGTTCGACGAGACCCAGATGAAGGTCGGCCGGCGGCTGGCCATGAAGGTGCTCAACGCGTCGAAGTTCGTGCTCTCCTCGGTGGGCGCCACCGAGCTGAACCGGTCGGCCGTGTCCGAGCCGGTCGACTGCGCGATGCTCGGCGGCCTCGCGGTGACGATCACGCGGGCCACGGAGGCGTTCGAGGCCTACGACTACACCACCGCGCTCGAGGTCAGCGAGAAGTTCTTCTGGGAGTTCTGCGACGACTACCTCGAGCTGGTGAAGGAGCGGGCCTACGGGTCGCGCGGTGACTCCGCCGCCGCCTCGGCGAAGGCCGCGCTGGCGATCGCGCTGCACGCGCAGCTGCGGCTGCTCGCGCCGTTCCTGCCCTACGTGACCGAGGAGGTGTGGTCGTGGTGGCAGGCCGGGTCGATCCACCGCCAGGCGTGGCCGACCACGGCCGACCTCGGCTCGGCCGCCGCGGCTGACCCGGCGATGCTCGGCGCCGTCGCGGCTGCGCTGGGCGGCATCCGGGGCGCGAAGTCGCAGGCGAAGGTGTCGATGCGCACCGAGCTGGTGCGGGTGGACGTCTCCGGCCCGGCCGGCGCGGTGGCGCTGGCGCAGAAGGCGGCCGACGACCTGCGGGCCGCGGGCCGGGTCACGGGTGAGCTGACGTTCACGCCGGCTTCGGACGAGTCCGTCACCGAGATCACCGTCGCCGCCGAGGTCGCCCCCCAGGCCTGATTCGTCCGCGGAATCGAGCCGGCGCCGAGTCGGGCGGACACGGACGAATCGCACAGGGCTGGGGTGCCTGTGGATGACCGTTCGCGCCGCGCTATCCGTCGTACGACGATGCCGGGATGCATGATTCCCGGTTCTCGCCCGACTCCTTCGATTCGTCCGCGCATGCTCCGTGGGGGGACGGCTCGTTTCCGCGGACGAATCGGTACCCAGAGCTGGCTGATCTCGCGAGGGAGCAGGTCGGGGTGCTTGCATACGGCCAGCTGCATGAACTCGGCTGGTCCCGGCACCGGATCGAGTCGGAGGTGGCGCTCGACCGATGGACACAGGTGGCGCCACGGGTGGTCGCGCTGCAGAACGGACCGCTACGTCGGACTCAGCTGCTGTGGCTAGGGGCGCTCCACGCGGGGCCCTCCTCGCGGCTCACCCACGGCACAGCCTGTGAGGAGGCCGGCCTCCACTTCCTCGTCGACGACCCGACGGTTCACGTCCTGACTGCCAAGAGCGACGACGTCAGTCCGCTTCCGGGCTTCTGGTTCCACCAGACTCGCCGACCCTTCCAACGGTGGAGCCACAGCGGCACGGGGATTCCGCGACTCCGCATCGAGCACGCCGCCCTCCTGTGCGCCGAGAGGGACAACCATGTGCGGCGCGCGATCGGCCGGCTCGCTGCCTGCGTGCAGCAACGGCTCACGACAGCGGAGCGGCTCCTCGACGCCTCCAGCGACATTCGCAAGCTGCGGCACGGGGCGGTCCTGCGCCTGGCGCTCGGGGACATCGCGGGCGGAGCTCACTCGTTCGCCGAGATCGACGTCGGCAGGCTGTGCACCGAAGCCGGACTGCGACCTCCGGACCGGCAACGCATCCGCCCCGACCGGCACGGGCGCCGCCGCTACCTTGACTGCGAGTGGATCTTGCCCGACGGCTCCATCGTCGTGCTGGAGATCGACGGGTCGTTCCACATCCGCACCGATCACTGGTGGCGAGACATGCGACGAGAACGCGCAGTGGTGATCTCCGGGAGGCGCGTCCTTCGCTGCGCCAGCGTGGAGATCCGCCTCGACCCCGCCGGGATCGTGGACGACCTGGTGGCCATCGGTGTACCGACGGCGCTCCCAACCAGATTCGTCCGCGGCCAGTCAGCCTGAAGGCGGCTCGCAACCGCGGACGAATCGGGGTCAGCGGTTGAGCCAGGCCTCGAAGGAGTCGAACCCGTAGGACCGGCCGAGGAAGTCCGCCACGAGGTCGGCGGCGTCCTTGCTGCCTCCCGGCGCGAGCACCCGGTCCCGGTAGCGGTGGGACACCTCGGTGTCGAACATGTTGTCCTCGTCGAACGCCGAGAACAGGTCCTTGGCGATGACCAGGCTCCACATGTAGGTGTAGTAACCCGACCCGTAGCCGTGCAGGTGGCCGAACGACACGTGGAAGTGCGTGTCCGGAACGTAGGAGAACACGTCGTACTTCGCCTGCAGCTCGCGGACCGTGGCAGTGAGGTCGGCGGGCACGTCGTGGTGCAGCCAGTACGACAGCGCCGCGTAGAACATCTGCGTGCGGACGTAGAGCCCCTTGCCGAAGTCGTCGGCGGCCCGCATCTTCTCGACCAGCTCGCGCGGGATCGGCTGCTCGTCCTTGTCGGTCGCGAACGACTGGAGCACGTCGGCGTCCCAGGCCCACTCCTCGAGCATCTGCGACGGGGCCTCGACGAAGTCCCACTCGGTCGCGACCCCGGAGAACCGGGCCCACTCGTGGTCGCCGGCCAGCACGTGGTGCACGAGGTGGCCGAACTCGTGGAACAGCGTCACGACGTGGTCGTGCTCCATCAGGTGGCGCGAGAAGTTGCAGACCAGCACGCCCTCGGCGAGCTGCCGCCCCGTGATCCCCGGGACGAGGTTGAACTGGGCAGCGTGGTTGTACTTGCCCTTGCGCGGGTGCAGGTCGAGGTGGATGCGTCCGAGTCGCTGCCCGTCGCGCACCACGTCGTACGACGCCACGTCCTCGTGCCAGGTCGAGAGACCGTCCACCTCGACGTACTCGATCCCGAACAGGCGGCCGGTCACGTCGAGCAGGCCGGCGCGCACCTTCGTGAAGTCGAAGTACGTGCGCACCTCCTGGGCGTCGACGTCGAAGTTCTCGCGGCGCAGCACCTCGGTGTAGAACATCCGGTCGATCGTGGTGACCTCGGAGACCTCCGGGTGGTCCTGCTGGACGCGCCGCAGCACGACGTCGAGGTCGCGGTGCGCCGCGGCATCGGACAGCTCGGCGATGCGGTCGATGAACTCCGGGATCGCCGACCCCTTGCCGATCATCTTGACCTCGGCGTCGTACGACGGCCAGTCGGAGTAACCGAGCAGCGTCGCGTGCTCACGCCGCAACTCCAGGAGCTCCTTGAGCAGGGCGTCGTTCTCGGGCCACGCGCGGTTGAGGTACTCCTGGACGAGCCGGGCCCGGGTCTCGCGGTCCTTGCCGAAGCTCATGTAGGGCACGTAGTCGGGGTACTCGGTGGTGATCGTGACCAGGCCGTCCTCGCCCGGCTGGTGCGCCTCGAGGAAGTCCGCGGGCAGGCCCTCGAGCGCGGCCGGGTCCACCGAGATGCTGCGCACGCCGTCGCGGATGTTCTTGGAGAACTCCTGGCCGACCTCCGTCTCGCGCTCGGACAGCGCGCGGAGCCGCTCGCGGACCTCCTCGCTCTGGTCGACACCGGCACGCCGGAAGTCGCGCAGCGACAGGGTCAGCACCCGTCGGGCGTCCTCGTCGAGCTCGGCGGGGTCCACGCCGTCGAGGACGTCGAAGAGCGCGCGGTCGAGGCCGATCTCGGTCAGCAGCTTCTGGGCGTCCTGCTCGGCCTTCTCGCCGCGCGAGCGGACCGCCTCGTCGGGGTGGACGTTCGACAGCAGCTCGGCGACCGCGAACGCGTTCTGCAGCCACACGTTGACGTCGTTCCACAGCGCCATGGTGGCGGCGGCGTCGCGCCCGCCCTGCTTGAGCTCGGCGACGCCGGCCCGGGTCCGCTCCAGGTGGTCGTCCACGCGGGAACCGAGCCAGGCCTCCCAGTCGGTGTCGGGCAGGGCCAGAGGTGTCAGGTCAGCAGTCACCCCGCGAGCCTACGACGAGAACGCCCCGGGACGCCCGCCGGGCGAGGCTCCTCAGGCGGACTTCTTCTTCTTGGCCTCGGGCTCGCGCGGCACCAGCGTCGGGTTGACGTTGTTGCTCACGACCTCGCCGGTGACGACCACCTTGGCGACGTCGGCGCGGGACGGCACGTCGTACATCACGTGGAGGAGGACCTCCTCGATGAT
>JBQCEF010000358.1:0-6065 GCA_051960495.1 Nocardioides sp.
AAGCGGAGCACGTCGAGGTTTCCCGCGGTGCCGTCCACCGCGGCGACGACGTGACCGTGCTCGGGGGCGTTCGTCCACTCCTCCGGCACCGCGACGACCGGGCAGTCGGCCCGGCTGGCGGTGGCGCTGGTCGTCGAGCCGGTCCGGATGCGTGCGAGGGTCGACGAGCGGCGCCCCAGCACGATCAGCGAGGCGTCGGCTGTGTGCGCGAGGAGCGCCGGCACCCGAGGGCCGTGAGCGAGCACGGTGTCGAGCCCGACCTTGTCGCCGGCGAGCTCGTGGACCTTGTCGGCGGCCGTCGCCAGGATCTGCGCCCCGACGGTGCGCAGCGAGTCGACGCCGTAGAGCGGGAGCATCGCGCTCATCGGGACCGCCTCAGGCACGACGTGCACCAGCCGCAGGCTCTGCCGTCGCAGGCTGGCCTCGGTGACCGCGTAGGCGATCGCCCGGTCCGAGTCGGGCCCGCCGTCGGTGCCCACCACGATGACGTTGCGGGGCAGCTGAGGGTTCTGTTCGGTCATCGCACGTGCTCCTGTCCTGTTCATGGGCGCTCTGCGTTCAGTCCAGCCGGACCTTCTCGAGGTAGTCCGGGACGATCGCGGTCCAGCCGAGCTCACCGGTGAGACGGTCGGCGAGAGCCTGGGCGGCGTCCGGCTCCCCGTGCACGACGTAGGCGGTGCGCGGCGCCGGCATCGGCCTCAACCACTCGAGGAGCCCGTCCGCGTCGGCATGCGCCGAGTAGCCGCGCAGCGAGGCGACCTCGGCCCGCACCGAGACGTAGCGGCCGTGGATCTTCAGCTGGCGGGCGCCGTCGGCGAGCGCGCGACCACGCGTCCCCGGCACCTGGAAGCCGGTGAGCACCACGCTGTTGCGGGAGTTCGGCAGCTGCTCGGCCAGGTGGTGCAGGACACGGCCGCCGGTGGCCATGCCGGACGCCGAGATGATGATGCAGGAGCGGGACGGCCGGTTGAGCTGCTCGGAGTCCGCGCGGTCCGGCATCAGGCGCAGCCCGGGCGGCTCGAACAGGTGACCGTGCGTGTCCACCTCGGGCCGGACGTCCGGGTCCCGCCGCCGGATCGCGGCCCGGTAGACGTCGAGCGCGTTCAGCGCCATGGGGCTGTCCACGTAGATCGGGAGGTCGGGGATCCGGTCGTCGCGCTTGAGCCGGGCCAGCGCCATCAGGAGCACCGGCGTGCGGTCGACGGCGAACGCCGGGAGCAGGCACGAACCGCCCCGGTGGGCGGTGCGGCGGATGACGTCGGCGAGCGCGTCGTCTCCGTCGGCGTGGTGGGACCGGTCGCCGTAGGTCGACTCGACGAGCACGACGTCGGCGTCGGCCGGGCGCTCGGGCGGCAGCAGCAGCGGATGCGTCGTACGACCCACGTCTCCCGAGACCATCAGCCGGACCCCGTCGACGTCGAGCTCCGCGAAGGCGGAGCCCAGGATGTGACCGCTCCTGCGCAGCCGCACGTGCAGGCCGCCGGGGAGCCGGCCGAGGTCGTCGTGGTCGAGCGGACGCAGCAACGCGATCGCCTTCTCCGCGTCAGCGGTGTCGAACAGCGGAAGCGCCGGCGCGTGCTTGGAGAAGCCCTTCTCGTTCGCGTACGACGCCTCGTCCTCCTGCAGGTGCGCCGCGTCCCGGAGCACGATCGCGGCCAGCGCGGCGGTCGCCGGCGTGCACATCACCGGGCCGCTGAAACCGCCCCGGGTCAGCAGCGGCAGCGCCCCCGAGTGGTCGAGGTGGGCATGGGTGAGGACCACGGCGTCGACCGTCGCAGGGTCGACGGACAGGTCCTCCCAGTTGCGCCGGCGCCAGTCCCGGTCGCCCTGGAACAACCCGCAGTCGACGAGGACGCGGGCACGCGGGCTGTCGACCAGGAACCGGCTTCCGGTGACGGTGCCGGCAGCACCAAGGAACCGCAGGGTGGGTCGTGCGCTCCGCTCGGTGGTCATCTCCAGGTCCCTTCGCCACCGCCATCACACCGTCCGGCGCGAGGCCCGCCCCAGAGGCAAAAGTCCCGGTCGGCAGGTTCAGTGCCTGGTCGTGCGGCCGACGGAGAGCCGCACCACCACCGCCGGCACGGCGGCGACGGCCGCCAGGACGAGCAGGACCAGGGCGCCCAGCGACTGCGTGCCGAGCAGCTCCTGCAAGGGCGCGATCTCGACGGCGAGGACCTGCAGTGCCGCCGCGGCCGCCACCGCCGCCTCCAGCCCCCGCTGGCGCCAGGTGCGCCGGTGCGCGGTGCGCGCCCGAAGAGCGAGCGCGACCCAGAGCTGGGCCAGGCCCAGCGTCACGAACGTGACGCTCTGCAGGTGCAGCCCGTTCGCGCGGCCGACCAGCCCCGCACCGAACGCGACCGAGCCGATGAGCAGACCGACCCAGGCGATCTGCCGTGCCAGGCCCTGCCCCAGCACGCTCTCCCGCGGGGAGCGCGAGGGCTGGTTCATCACGTCGCGAGCGGCCGGCTCGGCGCCGAACGCGACACCGGGCAGGCCGTGGGTCAGCATGTTGACCCAGAGGATCTGGGCCGGCAGCAACGGGAGCGCGACGCCGGCGAAGGGACCAGCCAGCATCACCAGGATCTCCGCGACCCCACCGGACACGGCGTAGCGCAGGAAGTTGCGGATGTTCGCGTAGACCCGGCGGCCCTCCTCCACCGCGACCACGATCGTCGCCAGGTCGTCGTCGGCCAGCACCAGGTCGGCGGCCTGCCGGGCCACCTCGGTGCCGCCCCGGCCCATCGCGACCCCGATGTCGGCCATGCGCAGCGCGGGCGCGTCGTTCACGCCGTCCCCGGTCATCGCCACCACGTGCCCACGCTCCTGCAGGTCCTGGACGAGCCGCACCTTCTGCTCGGGCCGGATCCGGGCGTAGACCGCCACGTCCTCGAGCCCCTCGCCGTGCCGCTCCGCCGCCACGTCCGCCCCGGTCACGACCGCGCCGTCCCCGTCGCCGATGCCGACCTGCCCGGCGATCACCCCGGCGGTCACTGGGTGGTCCCCGGTGACCAGCACCACGCGGATCCCGGCCGCTGCGCACGCCTCGACCACCCCGCGCGAGGCCGGTCGCGGCGGGTCGGTCACGCCGACCAGACCGACCAGCCGCAGTCGCTCCGCATCGACGGTCTCGGAGGCAGCGTGCGCCACGGCGATCACCCGGCACCCCAACCGGGCCAGGCGCTCGGTCTCGGCCTGCGCCCACTCGACCTCGGGGGTGCGCTCCAGCATGGCGAGCACCGACTCCGGGGCCCCCTTGCAGACCGTCAGCGATCCGCCTGAGGGATCGCTGTGGGTGGTGGCCATCCAGCCCCGGTCGGAGTCGAACGGCGTCTCCTCCTCGCGGGCCCACAGTCCGCGCACGGTGGACGGCTCGAGCCCGCCCTTCACGGCGAGCGTCAGCAGGGCGCCCTCCAGCGGGTCGCCGACGCAGCCCCACTCCCCCTCGTCGGCTGGAGGGACCAGCCGGGCGTCGTTGCACAGCACGCAGTCGCGCAGCAGGTCCGCAAGCCGCGCACGCGTGACGGGGGTGTCCGCCGCGGCGAGGATCTCCCCCGCCGGCGCGTATCCCTGACCTGTCACGGTGTACGCCGAGCCCGGCACCCAGGCGGCGGTGGCGACCATCCGGCCCTCGGTCAGCGTCCCGGTCTTGTCGGAGGCCAGCACCGTCACCGAGCCCAGGGTCTCCACGGCCGGCAGGCGCCGCACCAGCGCGGACCGCCTCGCCATCCGGTGCGCACCGAGCGCCAGCGACACCGACACCACCGCGGGCAGCGACTCCGGGACCGCGGCCACGGCCAGGCTGACCGCGGTGACCAGCATCTCGGTCAGCTCACGGCCCCGCAGCAGCCCGAGGACGAACCCCGCCGCGGCCGCGGCGAGCACCAGCACCACCAGCTCGCGCGAGAGCCGTCGCAGCCGCAGCTGGAGGGGCGTGACGCCGACGCCGCTGGAGGCGATCAGGGACGCGATGCGACCCAGGCCGCTGTCGGCGCCGGTGCGGACCACCACCCCGAGCACCCGGCCGCGGGTCACCACGGTGCCCGAGGAGAGCTCGTCCCCGGCGCGCCGGTCCACCGGCTGCGACTCCCCGGTCATGGCGGCCTCGTCGACCTGCAGGGCCGGTCCCTCGAGGACCAGGAGGTCGGCCGGCACGATGTCGCCCGCATCGACGGAGACGAGGTCGTCGACGATCACGTCGGCACCGGGCAGGGTGAGGACCGCCCCGTCGCGGTGCACCCGGGCGATCGGCGCCGCGAGCCTGTCGAGCTCGGCGATCGCGCGGTCCGCGCGGACCTCCTGCACCACCCCGATGGCCGTGTTCAGCACGATCACCAGAGCGATGACCACGGTGTCGGTGACGTCGCCGATCGCGATGGTCACCGCGGCGGCCGCGACCAGCAGCATCAGCATCGGGTCACGGAGCTGACCCAGCACCCGCGAGGCGATGCTGCGCGGCGGAGCCGTCGGGAGCGTGTTGGGGCCGTGCTCGGCCAGGCGTCGCGCCGCCTCCTCGCCCGTCAGGCCCTGGTGCGCGACCCGGTCCGCTGCCGAGGTCATGGCCCCAGCACCACCGCGGCACCGGTCAGCCGGCCTGCGGCCAGGTCCTCCAAGGCGGCACCGGCCCGGTCGAAGGGGTAGGTCGTCACGTGCGCCTGGACGCGCAGGGCTGCGGCGAGGCGCAGCAGCTCCTCCCCGTCACGCCGCGTGTTGGCCGTGACGCTGGTGAGCGTGCGCTCCCGGAACAGGTGCCGCTGGTAGTCAAGGGCCGGGACGTCGGTGAGGTGGATCCCGGCCAGCGCCACCGTCCCGCCCTGCTCGAGCGCCTCGAGGGCCAGGGGCACCAGGTCCCCGGCGGGGGCGAAGACGATGGCGGCGTCCAGCGGGACGGGTGGCCGGTCCCGCGCGTCACCGGCGGACGCCGCCCCGAGCTCGAGCGCGAGGGCGCGGGCGTCGGCACCCCGCGTCAGCACGTGGAGCTCCGCACCCTGGGCGAGCGCGATCTGAGCGGTCAGGTGCGCGCTGGCGCCGAACCCGTAGATTCCCAGCCGGCCACCGGGCGGGAGCTGGGCCCGCCGCAGCGCTCGGTACCCGATGATCCCGGCGCAGAGCAGCGGCGCGGCCTGGAGGTCGGTGAAGCCGTCGGGGATCGCGTAGACGTAGGCCGCCGGTGCCACGGCGTACTCCGCGAACCCGCCGTCGGCGTCCCAGCCGGTGTACTCCGATCGCCGGCACAGGTTCTCCCGGCCGGATCGGCACCACCGGCACTGCCCGCAGGTACGACGCAACCACGCCACGCCGACCCGGTCCCCCACCGCCACCTCGGTGACGGCATCGCCCACGGCGACCACGTCGCCGACCAGCTCGTGTCCCGGCACCCGCTCCGGCGCCCTCTCCGGAAGGTCGCCCTCGGCGAGGTGCAGGTCGGTGCGGCAGACCCCGCAGACACGCGTGCGGACCAGCACCTCGTCGGGAGCCGGCTCGGGCACCGGCCGCTCCCCCAGGTGCAGCAGCGCCGGTCCCCGGTCCGAGGGCACCGCCCAGGCGCGCATCACCGATCCGGGCCGCGGAGCTTCCATGACCCCAGCATGTCCCCGTGCGAAGTCCGGGCGAAGGGCCGATGGTCCTCGCCCGCGCGTGACCGGCGCCGCACCCGCTTGTCGAGCCCGTCGACGGCGAGCAACGCGGGGGCGGAGGCGATCGCGACCACCCAGCCGGCTGCCGGCGGTGGAGCCTGGTCGAGCAGGAGGGCCAGCGGCACCACGAACAGGGCCACAAGCGAGAAGGCCAGCTCGGCGGACGCGGCCGGGATCAGCAGACGGTTGGTCGTCCAACCGAGCTCGCCCGGGCTGCGTGTCGAGCTCCTGCAGGCGAAGGCGTTGGCCGTCTGCGCCAGCACCACGGTCATGAAGGCGGCGCCGGAAGCGGCGTGCAGGTCGTGCCCGCTGGGAAACGCGTCACCAGGAGTCCACCCGACCGCGGCCAGCGACACGAGGAACGCGAGCATCGCCGACACCGCCACGAACGGGCCGAGCAGTCCGAAGGCGCGCCGGAGCACGGTGCCGTTC
>JBQCEF010000359.1:0-6547 GCA_051960495.1 Nocardioides sp.
GTTGCAGGTGTCCAGGCAGATGCCGGCCTTCGGGTGGTGGTCCAGAGCCTCGAGGTACGGCGCCAGCTCGTCCACGCCCGCGCACAGGGACCGGCCCTGCCCGGCGGTCGGCTCGAGCAGCAGCCACGGGGCGTCGTCGCCGGCCACCACGTCGAGCAGCGGGAGCAGCCCCTCGCGGACCTGGCGCCAGGCGGCGTCGACGGTGCTCTCGTCGACGCACGAGCCGGTGTGCACGACCACGCCCTCCGCGCCGATCTCGGCCGCGCGCTTGAGGTTGTGGGCCACCGTGGCGACCGACTTCTCGTAGGTCGCCGGTGTCGGGGAGCCGAGGTTGACCAGGTAGGGCGCGTGCACGAACACCCGCATGCCGCGTGCGGCGGTGGCCTCACGGAAGGCCGCGTCGACCCTCGGGTCGCCGGCGGAGGCGGCCCAGCCGCGGGGGTTCCCGGCGAAGACCTGGATGGTCTCGCAGCCGAGCGCATCGGCCTGCGTGAGCGCTCCGGTGACGAGGCCCTTGCCGACCTGGACGTGCGTGCCCACCGGGTTGCGCAGGGCGTCGTACGGCCCGGGGACGGGCGGCGTGGGCAGGGCGGCGGGCATGGCGGAAAGCCTACGAGGGAGCGAGGGGGCCCGAGCGGCCACGTCGGTCCTTTGGTCCCTTGCTGCGCCGTCCGGCAGGAGGGGAGGGTGGGCGCATGGCCCGGAAGAAGAAGTGGAACGAGCTCAGCCCGCGGGTACGACGCCTCGTCGTCACCGGCGCGGCCATCGAGGGTGCGCTCAAGATCGCCGCACTGGTCGACCTGGCCCGGAGGCCCGCCGACGGGGTCCGCGGCTCCAAGAAGATCTGGGCGACCGCGATCGTGCTGGTCAACTCGATGGGCGCGGTGCCGATCGCGTACTTCGTGCGCGGCCGTCGCTGACCCGGAACTCGTTGCCGTCGGGGTCGGCGAGCTCGACGGCACCTTGCCCGTCGCGATCCCCGTCGCCGAGCCGGGTGGCGCCGAGCGCGACCAGCCGGGCCACCTCCGCCGTGAGGTCGTCCGCCGCGAGCTCGAACCGCTGCCGGTTCCGGCCGTGCTTGGGCGCGATCGGCGGACCGCCCCAGGCCAGCTTGGTGCCGCCGGACGGCGACTGGATCGCGGTCTCCTCGTCCTGGTCCCAGACCAGCGGCCAGCCGAGTGCCTGGTGCCAGAACACCCCGACGTCACGGCTGCCGTCGCAGGCGACCTCGCCGAGGCGGCCGCAGCCCGCGAGGAAGCTGCTCCCCGGCGGTATCACGCAGAGCTCGTTGCCGTCGGGATCGGCCAGCACGACGTGGCCCTCCTCAGGCCGCTGGCCCACGTCGAGGTGCCGGCCCCCGAGCCCCAGCGCCGCCTCGACGGTGTGCTGCTGGTCCTCGGCGCTCTCGCTGGTCAGGTGGAGGTGCATGCGGTTGGCGCCGGACCTCACCGACGGGGACTCGACGAAGCGGAGACCGACCTGGGTGTCGTCGCCCGGGAGCAGGGCTGCGCCGGCCTCCTCGACCGGGTCGCGGCCGAGCAGGCCGCCCCAGAACCGCGCCACGGCAGGCACGTCGCGGGCGTCGAACGTCACGGCGGTCAGTCGCACGGGCATCCCCGCATGCTAGGCGCGCGAATCAGACGAGGAACAGCGTGATCGTGCTGCCCTTCGGCTGCATGGTGCCGAAGTCGGGGTCGGCGCCGGAGACGTAGCCGAGGCCGAGGTAGGTGCCGCCGTGCTCGGTGTTCACTGCGAAGCCGAGCTCCTCGAGCCGGCGCGTGGCCTCCTCGACGCCGACCGCGGTCAGGTTGGGCACCTTCACGAGCACCGGCCCCGTGGACACGGTCAGCGTGACCTCGTCGCCGCGCCGCAGCGTGCCGCTGTTCGGCGACTGGGTGATCACGTCGCCCTCGGGGACGCTGTCGTGGTGCTCCCGGGTCTCCTTGACGACGAGCCCGAGCGCGGTCAGCTTCGTGCGCGCCTTGTCGGCGTCCTTGCCGGTGAAGTCCGGGACCCTGATCGGCTTGGGGCCCTTGCTGACCACCAGGTCGACGGCCGCGCCGCGCTTGAGCTCCTTGCCGGGCTTCGGGTCGGAGCCGAGTACGACGCCCTCGGCGACCCGCTCGTTCCAGCGGCGGATGATCCGGCCGACCTCGAGGTGGTTGTCGTCGAGCACGGAGACCGCCTTCGCCTCCTCCATGCCGCGCAGTGCCGGGACCTCGTAGCGCTCGGGACCCTTGGACAGCATCACCGTCACGGTGCCGCCGTCGAGGATCCGCTCGCCGCCGCCCGGGTCGGTCCCGACGACGGAGCCGGCGGCGACCGTCTCGGAGTAGACCGACCGGCCCTCCTCGTAGACCAGCCCGGCGTCGCGGATCTCGGCCTTCGCGTCGGCGGCCCGCATGTTGATGACGGCGGGCGTCGTCGTGTAGCGCCCGGCGCCGAACCACCAGCCGCCGACGCCCGCGGCGACCGCGAGCAGCAGGACGACGAGCAGCAGGATCGGGCCCTTGCGCGAACGGCGGCGCGGGCGACGGGCCGGCGCTGCTCCGGACGGCCGGGCTCCGGTGCGGGCCGGGGGACCACCCGGGGCGCGGCGTGCGGGCAGCGTGCCGATGACGCTCGTGCCGCTGTCGGTCTCGGCCGGCGGCTCGACCCGCCCGGCATGCGCGAGCTGGGCGCCGCTGAGGATCGTGGGGACGTCGTCCTCGGTCACGTAGTCGATGTCGTCGGTGTCGGTGCCGACGTGCACCGCCGTGGTCGGGGTGAGGTCGGCGGTCAGCTCGGGGTCGTCGGTGACGCCGTGGTCGAGCGCGCCGCGGACGCGTCGTACCTGGTGGAGCAGGACCCGCGCGTCGGCCGGGCGCAGCTCGTGGTCGCGGGCCGTGGCGCGGGCGACGAGCGCGTCGACGTACGGCGGGAGGCCGGGGACGAGCCGCGAGGGCGGCGGGACGTCCTCGTGCACGTGCTTGTAGGCGACCTGGATCGGCGAGTCGCCCTCGTGGGGCTTGCGGCCGGTGAGCATCTCGTAGATGAGGACCCCGGCGGCGTAGACGTCGGAGCGCGCGTCGGCCCGGCCGTCGACGACCAGCTCGGGGGCGAGGTAGGAGACCGTGCCGATCAGCACGCCGCCGGTCGCGGTGTGCTGGGTCTCGGCGCTGACCGCGCGAGCCAGGCCGAAGTCGGCGACCTTGACCCGGCCGTCGTCGGCGAGCAGGACGTTCTCGGGCTTCACGTCGCGGTGGATCAGGCCGGCGGCGTGGGCGGCGGCGAGCGCGGAGAGGACCGGCTCGATGAGGTTCAGCGCCTTGGCGGGCGCCATCGGGGCTTCCTTGCGGATCAGGTCGCGCAGGGTGTGCCCGGGGACGTACTCCATCGCCAGGAACAGCGTGCCGTCGTCGTCGCCCTGGTCGAAGACGCCGACCACGTTGGGGTGGGACAGGCGTGCCGCGGACCGGGCCTCGCGGACGAACCGGCCGGCGAAGTCGTGGTCGTCGCCGAGGCCGGAGTGCATCACCTTGACCGCGCAGACCCGGTCCAGGCGCAGGTCGACCGCCTCGTAGACGGTCGCCATGCCGCCCCGCGCGATCTTCGGGCCGACGCGGTAGCGGCCGTCGAGCACACGCCCGATCAGCGGGTCCGCGACGGTCCTGTCCACAGCGCGAGTCCTCCAGACATCCGGCCAGGAGAGGGGAAGGCCCCGGCCTGGTCCTCGATTTTAGGCGTGCCGGCGAGTCCTCACCCGTCTGGGGAGGCGGTCGGCGTGGCGGGAGGCAGGCTCGGACGTGCCGAACCGGCGCGATCCGGTGCGTCTGCCCGTTCGACGGGTCGTTCGGGGAGTTCGGTCAGGCGGGGTTCCAGCCGTGCGCGAGCCGCTTCTTGATGTGCAGGACGTTGGCGACGTAGTGCTTCGTGGAGTCGTACATCCCGTAGGCCCGAACGCCGCCGAGGCCTTGGTAGTAGCCGGCGACGGCCCACTTCAGCTTCGCCTGCGACCGCAGGGTCCGGATCAGCACCACGCCCGCGGTGACGTTGTCGTGCAGGTCGCGCAGGTGCAGCTTGCGGCCGACGACCAGCGACATCCAGCGCCCGGTCGACGGCATCACCTGCATCGTGCCGACCGCGCCGGCGGGGGAGAGCCGGTGCTGCTGCCAGCCGGCCTCCTGCCAGGCGATCGCCAGCGCGAGGTTGGGGTTGACGTCCCAGCGGTTCGCCACGTGGACGATGACCCGGCGGACCTTCGCGCGGCTCGCGTTCTCGTGGGTCCAGCCGTGGTGGTCGCGGTGGTGGTGACGACCGGCGCCGTGACCGTGGTGGTGGCGGTGCTTGTGGTGGTGCGCCCGGGCCGGGTGCTTCTTGGCGTGGTGCTTCTTCTTGTGGTGCTTGGGCTTCGCGGCTTTGTGGGACTTCGTCTTGTGAGGCTTGGCCTTGTGGGGCTTCGCGGCCTGGTGCGACTTCGCCTTGTGGGCCTGGCGCGCCTTCAGGCTCGGCAGCCCGGTCTTGTGGCTCTTGTGCTTGGTGCAGGCGCGGGACGCGCTGACCACGACCGGGACGAGGATGACGTCGCCGACGTACAGCGTGGACGAGTGGTTGATCTTGATCAGCTGCTTGGTCCAGGCGTGGTAGCGCACGGCGATCGAGCTGGCGGTGTCGCCGGGGCGGACCCGGTAGCGCTTGATCTTGCGGTTCGGGTGCGGCTTGCGGTGCGAGACCAGCTCGAGCGCGGGGGAGATCTCCCCGGTCCCGGGCCGGCCCGCGAGGTGCGTCTCACCGCGCTCGCGGGCATCGCGGGGCTCGCGCACCGGCTGGTCGAGCTGGAGCGCGGCCGGGACGGCGAGCAGCAGCAGCGCCACGGTCGTGGTCCCGGTGGTGAGCCGGCCCAGCCAGCGTCGTACGCGGTCGGCGCGGGAGGGGAGCACGAGGTCGGTCACCGAGAGCTCCCTTCAGATCGAGCGGCCGTGGAAGCCGTTCACCAAAGGGGTTCGAGTTACGGCCGTCTACGAATGTGACCGATGGGGTCCCCGTGAGTCAAGGCCGGGTGTCGCGGCCGGGGGTCGAGGCCGGGGGTCAGGGCCGGTACGGCGGCACCGGGTCATCGGTCCGCAGCGCCGCCGGCAACGGGGTCCGACAGGTCGCGCCCGAGCAGTCCCGGAGCCGGTCGAGCTCGCGGGCCAGCATCCGCACCAGCGGCGCCCGGCCGGGCTCGTCGACGACGTTGCGGAACTGCTGCGGATCGGTCCGCAGGTCGTAGAGCTCCCGCTCGCCGTCCGCGTGCTCGACGTACAGGTAGCGCCCGGTCCGCAGCCCCACGGAGTAGCGCAGCACGTAGGTCTTCCCGTCGCCCTGGACCAGGAAGTTGTCGCTCTCCTCGAGGTCGCCGCTGACCCGCCGCGGCCCGGTCTCGGTGAGGATGCCGCGGTCCCAGCCGCGGTCCCCGTGCTCGGCCACGTCGAGCATGCTCTGGCCGTCGACGCTCGCCGGCGCCCGGCCTCCCGCGGCGTCGACGAACGTGGGTGCGAAGTCGGTGATCAGGAACGGGTCGGTGCGCGACTCGCCGGCCGGGATGCCCGGTCCGCGCATCATCAGCGGCACGCGCAGCGACGGCTCGTAGGGGAGGATCTTGCCCTGCCGCATCCGGTGCTCGCCGAGGAAGTAGCCGTTGTCGGAGGTGAACACCACGTAGGTGTTGTCGAGCTGGCCGGTCGGCTCGAGCGTCGCCATGATGTTGGCGACCTCGTCGTCGACCACCGAGAGCGCCTCGACGCGCTGCCGATAGAGGTTGAGCACGCCGGCGTCCTCCTCGGCGCTCATCGGCGGGCGGTCGCGGATGAAGAACGGCTTCTCACCGATCTTGTCTCGCGGGTCGGGGCCGCCGGGGATCGAGGTGATCCGGTCGTCGAAGCGGCCCTCCACCTCGTCGGGGCGGGCCGGTGTGTGCAGGGTCTCGGTGCTGCCGTCGGGAAGCGTGTACGGCGGCGGGTCGTCCGGCTCCTGGGGTGACCCGAAGTGCGGGGCGGTGAACGAGATCCAGGCGAAGAACGGGTTCGGGGAGCGGGCCTCCGCGCGCAGCATCTGCTGGGTCTGCCGGCTGTAGAGCCGCGTCTGGTAGGCGCCCTGGTGTGGCTGCAGCTCGCCGCGGACGTTGAGCGTGGTGTCGAAGTAGCGGTAGGTCCCGCCGGACAGGTAGTTGGTCGGGCTGTCCGGGTTGTCGTTCTCCGGGGCGCCGTCGACCGAGCCGCGCCAGTCGGTCCAGCCGGGCGGGACGTAGCGCGAGCTCGGCTGGCCGGTCCGGGTGGGCTGCACGCCGTAGCCGTTGAGGTACTTGCCGAGGAACAACGTGTCGTAGCCCAGCGCGTGCATCCACACCGGCACGGTCTTGCGGTCGTCGAGCACGCGGAAGCCGAACGGCTCGACGTGCGACCAGACGCCGTGGTTGTGCGAGTAGAGCCCGGTGTCGAACGACGCGCGCGCCGGGCAGCACAGCGGCTGCGGCGAGAACATGTTGGTGAAGCGCACGCCCTGGTCGCCGATCAGCTGCTGCACGTTC
>JBQCEF010000360.1:0-2164 GCA_051960495.1 Nocardioides sp.
AAGCGGCCACAGCTCCTGGCTGCTTGGTTGTCAGCCCTCGATCCAAACGGAAACATCGTTGATGGTCGCCGGGTTGAGGTACGGCGAGTAGTTGATGGTCACGGAAGTGCCCGTGATGTCAGCAGACTTGGTGGCCCCGCCATCCACCTTCAGGAAGAGCTTGGCGCCGGTGCAGCGGGGGTCGATGTTCTCGACGCGTATGGACCGAACGGAATTGTCATCGGTCTCGAGCCCGTAGCTCAAGTCCACGCCGGTAGCGTCGCAGGTGGCGTTCCCCGAGCCGTACTGGATGGTACCGGCGTTGACGCCGAGCGCGGAGGCGGACGCGAATCCAGCAGTCGAGACGGCGGCGCCCGCCGCGAGAGCAACGATTGTGCGCTTGAACTTCATGGTGAGATCCCCTCGGTGGTGGTGGCGGCAGTGCCGCGTGTCAAAGTCTTTGGCTCCGGATGCCCCCCGGAACCTCGACGGACTGACCCTCGCTCGAATGGCAGGGAGAAGCATCCTCAAGATTGACAATTCGGCTCAGAGGGAAAGTGACGTCCCGTCCCACCTGCGTCGCAGCCACCGGTCGTGGCTCGCGATGACGACGGTCCCGGCCGACCGCTGCAGCGACTCCTCGAGCTCCTCGGCGAGGGACAACGAGATGTGGTTCGTCGGCTCGTCGAGCAGCAGCAGGTCCGGTCGCTGCGCGACGATCACTGCGAGGGCGAGCCGGCGCTGCTGGCCGTGGCTGAGGGCGCCGACCGGTCGGGACAGGTCGCGCGGGTGCAGCAGGCCCAGGTCGCCCAGCGGTGTTGGCGAGCCCGTCAGCCCGTCGTACACCTGGTGGGGTGTGCGCTCGGGGTGCTTGAAGGTCACGTCCTGGGGGAGGTAGCCGACCTGGCGCGCGTTCACCGCAGCGACCCCGGACGTGGGGGCGAGCTGTCCGGCAAGCACCTTGAGCAATGTCGATTTCCCCGACCCGTTCGCACCGGTGACGAGCAGGTGCTCTCCGCAGGCGACGTCGAGCAGCGGCACGGACACGCGTCCATCCACGACGAGGTCGCGCACCTGCAGCACCCGTCCCTGCAGGGCCTCGGGGGCAACCGCACCACGGAAGGCCAGTGGCTTGGGTGGTTTGGGGATCTGCTCGCGTTCGAGGACCTCGATCCGCCGCTCGACGTCCTTGACCCGGCGGCTCACCGTGCGTGCGACGTTCTCGCCCTTGGAGTGGTAGATGAACTTGTCGTTGTCGCGCGGCCCCCGGTTGTGCGCCACCTTGCGCGCGGAGCCCTTCGCCGCAGCGCGAAGCTCGTTGAGCTCGTTCTGCTGGGCGAGGAAGGCCTGCTCCCAGCGGGTGCGGGCGTCTCGCTTCGCCTGCAGGTACGACGAGTAGCCGCCGCTGAATCGATTGCCGCCCTGGCCGTCCGTGCCGAAGTGACTCGGGTCGAGGTCGACGACCTGGCCGCAGACGTTCTCGAGGAAGGTCCGGTCATGGCTCGCCACGAGCACGACGCCGGGAAGTTCGACGAGAAACGACTCGAGGAACTCGACCGCCCCGTCGTCGAGGTGGTTCGTGGGTTCGTCGAGCAGCACGCAGGTGGGCCGGCGCGCGATGAGGGCGGCCAGGGCGAGCCGGGTGCGCTGACCCCCGGACATGCCGGCTACGCGCTGGTTCGGTTCCAGCGCGCCGAGGCCCAGCCGGTCGGCCGCCTCGGCCGCGCGCCTGTCCGCGCCCCAGGCGTCGTGCAGGACCGCCCACTCGAGCAGGTGCGCGTACTCCTCTGCGGCTGCGGGGTCGTCGAGCTGTGCAGCGAGCCGTTCCAACGTGGCGACGGCGTCGTGCAGCGGCTGGAGCGCCTCCGCGAGGACACTGCCGATCGTGGCGTTGGCTGCGAAGTCAGGGTCCTGCGCCAGGTATGCCAGGTCGTCGGGACGCTGAACGTCGCCGGCGTCGGGCGGCTCGAGACCCGCAAGAAGTCGGAGCAACGTGGACTTCCCCGTGCCGTTCTCGCCGACGAGGCCGACCGGCACAGCGGGGGACACGACGAGGTCGACCCCGTCGAGCAGGACGCGGTCGCCGTACGACTTGGCGAGGTCACGCGCCACGAGCGGGGAGACGTTGCTGAGCTGGGGGACTGAAGACATGGGGATTCCCGATCCGCGAGGAGGAGAGGCTCGC
>JBQCEF010000361.1:0-12564 GCA_051960495.1 Nocardioides sp.
GATCACCACCGCCGGCGAGAAGATGTCGAAGTCGCTCGGCAACTCGCTCACCATCCCGGCGGTGCTGGAGCGCTTCCGCGGCATCGAGCTGCGCTACTACCTCGTCGCGGCGCACTATCGCTCGCACGTCGAGTTCAGCTTCGAGGCCCTGGCCGAGGCGGCCAGCGGCTTCCAGCGGATCGAGCACTTCCTCGAGCGCGCACGCGACGTGCTGGGCGAGGTGGAGCCCGGCACCTGGTGCGCCGACTTCGAGACCGCGATGGACGACGACCTCGGCACGCCCGCCGCCGTGGCCGCGATCTACGACGTGGTCCGCGAGGGCAACAAGCTGCTCGCAGCCGGCCCCTCCGACGCGCTGCGCGGTGCCGCGTCGTCGGTGCGGGGGATGCTCGCGGTGCTCGGGCTCGACCCGTTCGACCCGCACTGGGCCTCGGGCGGCTCGTCGGCGCGCGAGGAGAAGCTCACCGCCGCCGTGGACGCGCTCGTCTCGGCGCTCCTCGACCAGCGCGCCGAGGCCCGGGCGGCGAAGGACTTCGCGACCGCCGACGCGATCCGCGACCAGCTCAAGGCCGCGGGCATCGACCTCGAGGACACTCCGCAGGGCCCGCAGTGGTCCCTGTGACCGCGCCCGGGACCTCTCCGACGAAGGACATCTGATGGCAGGCAACTCCGCGCGCCGCGGCGCGATCAAGAAGAGCGGCAAGGGCAACCCCACCGCGGGCTCGGGCGGCCGGGTCAAACGCGGTCTCGAGGGCCGCGGCCCGACCCCGAAGGCCAAGGACCGCGAGGGGCACAAGGCCTACAAGGAGCGGCAGCGCGCCGAGAAGGCGGCGGCGAAGCGTCCGTCCCGTGGCCGCAAGAGCGGCGACAACGAGTGGGTCGCCGGCCGCAACTCGGTGGTCGAGGCGCTGCGCGCGAACATGCCGGTCTTGGGGGTCTACGTCGCCGAGGGCGCCGAGCGTGACGGCCGGCTGCGCGAGGCGTTCAAGATCGTCGCCGAGCGCGGGATCTCGCTGCTCGAGGTGTCCCGGCCCGAGCTCGACCGGCTCACCCACGGTGCGGTCCACCAGGGGCTTGCTGCCAAGGTCCCGGCCTACGAGTACGCCGACCCCGCGGACCTGCTCGACCGGGCGGCCGACGTCGGCGAGCCGGCGCTGATCGTGATGCTCGACTCGGTGACCGACCCGCGCAACCTCGGCGCGATCGTCCGCTCGGCGGCCGGGTTCGGTGCGCACGGCGTGGTGATCCCCGAGCGCCGGGCCGCCGGGATGACCGCGTCGGCGTGGAAGACCTCGGCCGGCGCCGCGGCCCGGATCCCGGTCGCCCAGGCCACCAACCTCAACCGGCAGATCAAGGCCTACCAGGAGGCGGGCTGCATGGTCGTCGGCCTGGCCGCCGACGGTGAGGTCGCGCTGCCCGACCTCGACCTCGCCGACGGCCCCCTGGTGGTCGTGGTCGGTTCCGAGGGCGCCGGGCTGTCCCGCCTGGTCTCGGAGAACTGCGACCAGTTGGTGTCGATCCCGATGGTGAACTCGCTGGAGTCGCTGAACGCCGGGGTGGCGGCGTCGGTCGCGCTGTTCGCGATCGCCCAGAAGCGCGGCACCCTCTAGCCTTCGATGGTCGAGGAGCGAGCGTAGCGAGCGTCTCGAGACCCCGGCGTCACTCGGTGGCGAGGGCGTCCTCGTCCGACGTCGCGGTGGTCACGGTGACCTCCTCGTCGGGCCGCTTGGCCAGCACCGACTTGAAGTACTTCTTGGCCACGTCGAACAGGTCGAGCTCGTGGCCGGCCCGCTCGGCGAGGTACCACCGGTGCTCGAGGATCTCGTGGAACACCTCGGCGGCCTCGAGCCGGCCCCGCAGCTCGGCCGGGATCATCCGCACGATCGGCTCGTAGATCGTGGTCAGCCACTTGTGCGCGACGACGGCCCGGTCCTCGCCCCCGAGCCCGTTGTGGGCGGTGAACGCGGCCAGGTCGTTGAGCAGCCGCCGTGCCTGGTTGTCCTCCACGGTGAGGCCGGTCAGCCCCTGGAGCTCGCGGGCGTGGTGTCCGGCCTCGACCACCTTGGGCTGCACCCGCACGGTCGACCCGTCCCAGTCGGTGACGATGTCGAGCTCGTCGACGTCGAAGCCGAGGTCGTTGAGCCGCTCGATCCGCTGCTCGAGGCGCCACATCTCGTTGGTGGTGAACTCCTCGGTCGCGGTCAGCTCGGCCCAGAGCGCCTCGTAGCGGCTGACCGCGACCGTCCCGATCTCGAACGGGTCGAAGTCCTGCGAGAGCAGCCCGCCGGCCTGCAGGTCCATCAGCTCGCCGAAGATGTTGGTCTTCGCCACGTCGAGGTCGTGCTCGCGCTGCCCGTCGCTCAGCTTCTCGTGCAGCTCGCCGGTCTCCGCGTCGACGAGGTACGCCGTGAACGCCCCCGCGCTGCGCCGGAACAGCACGTTGGACAACGACACGTCGCCCCAGAAGAACCCGGCGAGGTGCAGCCGGACCATCAGCACGACGAGGGCGTCGATCAGGCTGGGGAGGCTCTCGGTGGGCAGCCCGTGGCTGAACAGCGACCGGTAGGGCAGCGAGAAGTGGAGGTGGCGGGTGACCAGGCACGGCTCGATCTCCTCGCCGTCGGTCGCGGTCCGTCCCGCGACGACACCGACCGGCTCGACGGTCGGCAGCCCGAGCTTGCGCAGGTCGCGCAGCAGCCGGTACTCCCGGAACGCGTACTGCTCCCGGGTCTCCTTGACCGCGTAGACGTCCTGCCCGAGGCGGACGATGCGTACGACGTGCCGCGACAGTCCGCGGGGGAGGTCGACGACGACGTCGTCACCCCACTCCTCCAGCGGGATCTGCCAGGGCAGGGTGACCAGCGCCGGGTTGGGTCGAGTCGCGACGATGCGCAGCGCCATGGCCCTCACCCTAGTGGCGGGAGCGGTCCGCCTGTCCGGTCGGTTGCAGGAACACCGCTCCCGGTCCGCGCGGCGCCACCTCGTCGTCGGGGTTGTTCAGCGCGCAGGTGCGCAGGCTCAGGCAGCCGCACCCGATGCACGAGTCGAGCTTGTCGCGCAGCCGCTCGAGCCGCTCGATCTGCGCGTCGATGCGCGGACGCCAGGAGCGGGAGAGCCGCGCCCAGTCGGCCTTGGTCGGGGTCCGTCCTGCCGGCAGCGTCGCCAGCGCCTCGGCGATCTCGTCGAGGGCGAGGCCGACACGCTGCGCGGACCTGATGAACGCCACCCGACGAAGCGTGGCCTGCGCGTAACGGCGTTGGTTGCCCGCCGAGCGCTCCGAGACGATCAGCCCGAGGTCCTCGTAGTAGCGCAGCGCGGAGGTCGCCACCCCGGAACGGGTGGAGAGCTGGCCGATGCTCAGCTGCGCGCGGGTGGGGGACACCTCGTCAGGTTAGCGCTGTTGACTTCAAGCGCACTTGAACTTGCATCGTTCTCGGCATGACAACGACCTTGCACCTCGCTCGACCTCGCGAGCACACCTACGAGGACCTGCCGCGGCTGATGGCGCGGATGACCGGCGACGAGAAGCACTCGGCCGCGGCCACGTCGACGCTCGACGTCGTCTGGGTGCTCTACGACCGGGTGCTCCGGGTGTCTCCCTCGACGGTGGACGACCCTCGGCGCGACCGGTTCTACCTGTCCAAGGGGCACGGCCCGATGGCCTACTACGCCACGCTGGCGGCCAAGGGGTTCTTCGGCGTCGGCTGGCTGGACGACTGGGCGTCCTACGACTCGCCGCTGGGCTACCACCCGGACCGGGTGCTGGTGCCGGGCGTGGAGATCTCGAGCGGCTCGCTCGGCCACGGACTGCCGATCGCGGTGGGGACCGTGCTCGGGCTGAAGGCGCAGGGACTGACCGACTCGCGCGTCGTCGTCCTCGTCGGCGACGCGGAGCTGGACGAAGGGAGCAACCATGAAGCGATCGAGCTCGCCGGAGCGATGGGGCTGGAGCAGCTCACCGTGGTCGTCGTCGACAACGCGTCGTCCACGTGGAACCGGCCAGGCCGGATCCCCGGTCGGTTCGCCCACGAGGGCTGGCACGCCGTGGTCGTGGACGGCCGAGATCACGCGCAGCTCGAGCCTGCACTGAGCCGCCGGGTGCCGGGCCGCCCCACGGTGGTCGTGGCGGAGGTGGAGCCGAAGTGAACGACCCCAGGCAGGCCTTCGCGCGGACGACGGCCGAGCTCGTCGAGGAGGACCTCTCGGTGGCGCTGGTCTACGCCGAGATCAGCGGCCAGTACTTCCATGAGGTGCAGAGACGCCACCCCGAGCGGGTGGTCAACGTGGGGATCCGCGAGCAGCTGCTGGTCGACGTCGGGGCCGGGATGGCGCTGACCGGGATGCGGCCGGTCGTGCACACCTTCGGCTCGTTCCTCGTCGAGCGGGCGTTCGAGCAGGTCAAGCTGGGCTTCGACCACCAGGACGTGGGCGGAGTGCTCGTCGGATCCGGCGGGTCGTTCGACAGTGCCGCGGCAGGCCGCACCCACCAGGTGCCCGGCGACGTCGCCCTGATCGACACCCTGGCCGGCTGGACCGTCCACACGCCGGGCACGGCGGCGGAGGTGGCGGCGTCGATGAAAACCGCGGTCGGCGGGTCCGGGCGCGACTACGTCCGGGTGGTCGCCCAGCAGAACACCACGTCGTACCCGGTCCGGCCGGGCCGCTTCCACGTCGTACGACGCGGCTCGGCGGAGCGGTCCGCGACGGTGCTGGCCGTCGGTCCGGTGCTCGACTCCGTGCTCGCGGCGGTCGCGGGCCTGGACGTCGACGTGCTCTACGCCAACACGGTCCGGCCGTTCGACGCCCGCACGCTGCGCGAGGTGGCCGGGGCCGAGCCGGCCGTCGTGCTCGTCGAGCCCTACCTGGCCGGGACGTCGAGCCGCTGCGTGTCCGACGCGCTCGTCGACGTGCCGCACCGGCTGCTGGCGCTCGGGGTGGGGGCGGAGGACCTGCGGCGCTACGGCCGTCCGGAGGAGCACGTCGCCGCGCACGGGCTCGATGCCACGGGGCTGGGCCGCTCGATCCGGAGGTTCATGACGACGGCCGCCTGAGCGGGTGCTCGGCGGCCGGTCGGTGATGCTGGTGGGCCGTGAGGCTGGGCCCGCGTGTGCTCAGCGTGCCCAGCCCCACGGCCACGATCAAGATGGGCAGGGGGCGCCGGTCTGCGTAAGCGGGCCCCCTGCCGCAGGGCTTGCTAGGACTTGAAGGCGTCCTTGACCTTCTCGCCGGCCTGCTTCAGGTCGGCCTTGCTCTGGTCGGCCTTTCCCTCGGTCTGGAGCTCCCGGTCGTCGGTGGCGTCGCCGAGCTTCTCCTTGGCCTTGCCCAGACCGCCCTCGGCGCTGTGCTTGGCCTTGTCATCCATGCCCATGTCAGTCTCCTTCGTGTCGGGAGCCCTGACGTACCCACGTTCGGGGCCAGCATGCCTCTGCAATTACGATGGGCGCAAGACTCACTATTGCCGCTTTAGCTCAGCTGGTAGAGCACTCGCCTTGTAAGCGAAAGGTCGTCAGTTCGAACCTGACAAGCGGCTCCACCGCAGCCGAGCGGCCCGGGTCTCGTGCCGGACCGGGGGTCTCAGCTCGCCGTGAGGTTGGGCCCGGGCTCGTCGTCGAGGTCGTCCGCGTCCACCCCGAGCCGGGCCAGCAGGGCGGCGTCGCGGTCGGTGTCGACCGTGTCGGGCAGGATCTCGCGCGCCTCGTCGAGCCGGCCGGTGTCGCCGCGCTCCTCGATGAAATCGAGCACGGTCGTCTTCTGGACCTCCATGGGGTCTCCTTCGTCGTCGGGTGCTCGGGGTCATGCCCGATCCGGTGACCGTCCATGCCTCGCGGCCGGCCGGCGGACGTGCGCCGACGGGGCCAGCCGGTCAGCGCAGGCGCTCGGCCTCGAACGTCCGCGTCGGGTCCGCCAGCTCGTCCTGGGTCTGCACGATCCGCATCTCCCGGTCGCCGGCCTCGGCGGTGGCGGCGACGACCGCGAACACCTGGGCGGTCGTCCGGGCCAGCACCTCGTCGAGCGGGCGGCCGTCGAGCACGTTGGCCAGGAACACGGCCGCGGTGAGGTCACCGGCGCCGGGCGGGTTGACCGACAGCCGGGGGAACCGGGCGCGCCAGGCCCCGGAGTCGGACACCGCCACCATGTCGAGGCTGTCCTCGGGCGTCTCGTCGAGGATCACGCTGGTCACGAGCACGGTCGACGGCCCGGTCACCCGGACCGTGTCGGCCGCGGCCAGGAGCTCGTCGTACGACGAGGTGGTGGTCCCGGCGAGGAAGTCGAGCTCGAAGTGGTTCGGGGTGATCAGGTCCGCCGCGGGGACGACCTGGTCGCGCATGAACTCGGGGATGCCGGGGCGCACGAACATGCCGCGCCCGACGTCGCCCATGACCGGGTCGCAGCAGTAGACGGCGCCGGGGGAGGCGGCCTTGACCCGGGCGACCGCGTCGAGCACGACCTGGCCCATCGACTCGGCGCCCTGGTATCCGGAGAGGACCGCCTCGCAACGTTCGAGCGCGCCGCGGTCGGCGACACCGTCGATCACCGCGGCGACGTCCTCCGGGCTCAGCAGCGGCCCCTTGGCGTCCCCGTAGCCGGTGTGGTTGGAGAAGTGCACGGTCATCACCGGCCAGACCACCTTGCCCAGCCGCTGCAGCGGGAACATGGCGGCGGAGTTGCCGGCGTGGCCGTAGGCGACGAGGGACTGGATCGACAGGATGCTCACACGTCCTACCTTGGCACCTCGGTCGGCGCGGTCGCCAACCGCACGCGGTAGGCGAGGTGTTCGCCCGACGCCCTTCCCGGTCGAACTAGAACACGTTACGGTGGCGCCGGGGTCAGTCACGAGGAGAGCCGATGGCACGCGAGGCACGGAACCTGGCCGGCAAGGTCGTGGTCGTCACCGGGGGCGGACGCGGGATCGGGGCCGAGACCGCGCGGCTGCTGGCTGCCGCGGGCGCCGTCGTCGTCATCGGCGACCGCGACGAGCCGCTCGCGAAGGAGACCGCGGCGGCGCTGGGCGTGCGGGGGATGGCGCTCGACGTCACCGACCACGTCGGGTTCAGCGCGTTCCTCGACCAGGTCGAGCGCGAGGTGGGACCGGTCGACGCGCTGGTCAACAACGCCGGGATCATGCCGATCGCCCGCGTCGAGGACGAGTCGGACGCGACTGCCGCCGCGCAGGTGGCGGTGAACCTGCTCGCGGTCATTCACGGCACCAAGGAGATGGTGCGGCGCTGGAAGGAGTCCGGTCGCGCCGGGCACGTCGTCAACATCTCGTCCGCGGCGGGCCGGGTCCCGGTGGCCGGCGCCGCGACGTACACCGCGACGAAGCACGCCGTGTCCGGCTTCTCGAACGCGCTGCAGGTCGAGCTGCGGGCGGACCGGGTCCCGATCGACGTGACGGCGGTGCACCCCGTGATCGTGCGGACCGAGCTCGCGGCGGGGCTGGGCGACACGCGCGGCGTCGCGCCGATCGGTCCGGCCGACGTCGCGGCCGCGGTGGTCGACGCGCTGCGGCACCCGCGGCCCGACGTCTACGTGCCGGCGCGGCTCGGACACCTGGTCCGGCTCGCCGCGGTGATGCCGCGCGGGTTCAGCGACTTCCTCAGCCGCGCGTTGCGGGCGGAACGGGCGGTGCTCGACGCCGTCGACTCCGCGGACCGGCGCGGCTATGAGTCGCGGATCGCCCCCACCTCCGCCGGTGAGCTCGGCCGCGAGCCCGCCTGACCGGGTCCGCGGGCACCCTGCTGATTACCAGGGTATGTAGGCGTTCTGTTACTTCCCTCGGAATGCATCCGGGGGGAAGTAACAGTTTTCCGACATCCCCTGGTATTCAGCAGCGGGGTCAGGCGACCTGGAGGCTGCGCTTGGACAGGCCCATCCAGTAGCCGTCGACGACCTGGTCGCCGGGGGTCTCCGGGTCCGAGGCCGCGCCGAGGGTGATGAACAGCGGCGTGAAGTGCTCGACGGTCGGGTGGGCGTAGGGCATGCCCGGCGCCTTCGTCCGGTACGACGCCAGCTCCTCCACATCGCCGCGCGCGAGGGCCGCGGCCGCCCACGCGTCGAACTCGGTCGACCAGCCGGGCGCCGGCGCCGCGAAACGGAACACCAAGAGGAACGGCAGGCCGAGGGGCAGGAACCCCGAGCCGATGATCAGCACGCCCTCGTCGCGCAGCGGCCGCAGCCGCCGGCCGAGCTCGATCAGCGCGTGGGGGTCCTCGGTGGGCAGCGACATCTGCACCACCGGGATGTCCCCGGCCGGGTACATGATCTTCAACGGCACCCAGGCGCCGTGGTCGAGGCCGCGGCTGGTGTGCTGGTGCACGGGCCCGATCCCACCGGTGGTCGGCAGCATGGCCGCGACCCGGGCGGCGAGCGCGGACGCGTCGGGGGTGACGTACTGCATGTTGTAGTACCTCGGTGCGAACCCGCCGAAGTCGTAGACCAGTGGCGTGCCCGGCGCGGTGGCGGACAGGCTGACCGGCGCGGACTCCCAGTGCGCCGAGACGATCAGGATCGCCTTCGGCCGGGGGAGGTCCTGCGCCCAGTCGGCGAGCTGGCCGCTCCAGGTGGGGTCGTCGAGGAGCGGGGGTGCACCGTGGCCGATGTAGAGCGCGGGCATCGCCGTGCTGGTCGGGGTGGTGCCTGTCGGGGCGGTGGGGTCGGACATGCGGGCTCCTCGTCGTACGCGTGGTCTCACCGTACTCCAATAAAGTTGAAGCATCAAGTATTCCCCCGTTATGCTGCTCCCATGACCCGATGGCTGAACGACGACGAGCTCCGCGCCTGGCTGAAGCTGGCCGGGGTGATGCTCAAGCTCGCCCCGTCACTGGACAGCCAGCTGCAGCGCGACTCCGACCTCACCCACTTCGACTACCTGTGCCTCGCGATGCTCTCGGAGGAGGAGGACCGCACGCTGCGGATGAGCGGGCTCGCCGCCCGGGTCAACGCCTCGCTCTCCCGGCTCTCCCACGTCGTCAGCAAGCTCGAGACGCGCGGGCTGGTGCGGCGCTCGCCCTGCCCGGACAGCCGGCGGGTCACGCTGGTGTCGCTCACCGACGAGGGCTGGCAGCACCTGGTGAAGGCCGCGCCCGGTCATGTCGAGACGGTGCGGGCGCTGGTGTTCGACGGACTGTCGCCCGAGGACGTCGCCGCGCTCGAGCGGATCGCCGGGCACATCGTGGAGCGGATCGAGCAGTCGGCTCTCGACTCCACCTGCTGAGCGCGCTCGCGGCGCACGACGGCCCGCTGTCTCGGGACCTGCGTCCCTTCTCGTCGCGCGCGATCCGGCCGACGATGTGACGGTAGGGCCAGGCTCCGCCACGGCGCCTCTGGGAAGTGGGGGTGTGAGGATGAGGAACAGCGCAAGCGGTGGTGCGGGCGTTGCGACTGCAGTCCTGCTGGCGAGCGCTGCAGGGGCGTCCGCGGCGGCGAAGCCCGTCAACGGCACGTCCGCCGCTGATGTCCTGGTCGGGACCAGCAGCGCCGACACCCTTCGGGGGTACCCCGGTCCGGACCGCATCTACGGCAAGGCCGGCGCGGACACCCTCTGGGGAGGCCGGGGCGCCGATCACGTTCACGGCGGCTACGGCGCCGACCGGCTCTTTCCCGGTGACGACGGGCAGAGCGACGTCCTGCGCGGAGGGTCGGGACCGGACCGAATCGTCGCCCGGGTCGGCAAGAACAGGACCGGCCGGGACCATGTCTACGCCGGCAGCGGGAACGACGTGGTCCGGGTCCTGGAAGTCGGCGCGTGGTACTACCCGTCGATCGACTGTGGCCCCGGCAAGGACCTCGTGGTGCTGCCCAAGGGCGTGGACATCGGGATCATCAAGGGTTGTGAGCGCGTCGCGCACTCGAGCCACTACCCGCCGCCCAGCTGACTGAGCCACCACGACGCGCGCGTCGTCGTACGACGCTCAGGGCAGCCGCCAGTCGACGGGCTCGCCGCCCTGGCCGACGAGCAGCTCGTTGACCCGGCTGAACGGCCGCGAGCCGAAGAACCCGCGCGACGCGGAGAGCGGAGAGGGGTGCACGGACTCGACCCACGGGACGTCGCCGAGCACCGGTTTGAGCCCTTGGGCGTCGCGGCCCCAGAGGATCGCCGCCATCGGTCCGCCGCGGGCCGCCAGCGCGGTGATCGCCTGCTCGGTGACCCGCTCCCAGCCGCGGCCGCGGTGCGACGCCGGCGCGCCCGGCGAGACGGTGAGGACCCGGTTGAGCAGCATCACCCCCTGCTCGAACCACGGCGTGAGGTCGCCGTTCGTCGGCGTCGGGCAGCCGACGTCGGCGCACAGCTCGGTGTAGATGTTCACCAGGCTGCGGGGCAGCGGACGGACGTCGGCGGCCACCGAGAACGCCAGCCCGACCGGGTGACCCGGCGTCGGGTAGGGGTCCTGGCCGACGACGAGCACCTTGACGTCCGCGAGCGGGCGGCTGAACGCGCGCAGGATGTGGTCGCCGTGCGGGAGGTAGGCCCGGCCCGCGGCGACCTCCTGGCGCAGGAACCGTCCCATCGCCTCGATCGAGTCCTCCACCGGCGCGAGCGCCTCGGCCCAGTCGGCGGCGACGAGGCCGCGGTCCACGAGTCCGGTCAGCGTGCTCACGGGCGGCACCCTACCGACGGACTCCTCAGCGGCGGACCGGACGGGTCAGCCGGTCGAGGAACGCGACCAGCAGCGCCTCGCGCAGCGCCGGCGCGGCCAGGTCGAGCAGCGCGTTGATCTGCGCCATCCGGCGCGGCAGCGCCACGCCGCCACCCTCGCCGGCGCCCATCCCGGCCGCCGCGAGCAGCCCGTCGAAGTCGTCGTCGGACAGGCTCGCCGGGTCCAGTGCCCGGACGAAGTCGGCGACCCCCGGGTCGACGGAGACCCGCCCGGTCGCGGCCGCCGTCTCGACCGCGGAGGCGAGCGCGGCGAGGAACTCCTCGACGTGCGGCGCGGTCGCCGCCGACAGCGTCAGGTGCAGCGTCGGGGCGTGCCCGCGGTGGGTGAGCTGCGGCTGGACGTACCACCCCGCCTCGAGCATCTCGTCGGCGATCGTGAACACGTCGCAGGAGCCGTCGGTCTCGAGCGCCACCAGCGTCGAGTCGGGTGCGGCGACGACGTGCAGCGCCGGGATCTCGACGAGGCCGGCGAGGAGCCGGTCCATGCCGTCGAGCACCTGCTCGGTCAGCCGGAGGTAGCCGTCGTCGCCGATCTGCTGCACGACCGCCCACGCCGCGGCCAGCGGGCCGCCCGACTTCGTCGACTGGGTCGTGGAGTTCAGCATCGTGTACCCCGGCCAGTCGGCGCGCGCGAAGAACTGCGGCCGTCGCAGCTCCGGCGTCCGGTGCAGCAGGATCGAGGCGCCCTTGGGGGTGTAGGCGTACTTGTGCAGGTCCACCGAGACGCTCGTGACGCCCTCCACCTCGAACGCCCACGGCGGCACGTCCCGGCCGAGCCGCGCGGCGTACGGCAGCACCCAGCCGCCGATGCACGCGTCGACGTGGCAGCGGATGCCGCGCGCCTGCGCGAGTGCGGCGAGCCCGGTCACCGGGTCGACCACCCCGTGGGCGTACGACGGGGCGCTCGCCACGACCAGCACGCACGACGCGTCGAGCGCCGCCTCCGTGGCCGCGACATCGGCGCGGAAGTCGGGGCCGACCGGCACGACGACCGGCCGCACGCCGAAGTAGTGGGCGGCCTTGAGGAAGGCGGCGTGCGCGGTCGACGGCAGCACCATCGTGGGCGCCGCGACGTCCGGGCGGGCGTCGCGGGCGGCCTGCACGGCGAGCAGGATCGACTCGGTGCCGCCCGACGTCACCGTGCCGACCGCGGTCGCGGGGGCGCCGATCAGGTCGCACGCGAACCCGACCAGCTCGTTCTCCATCCGCAGCAGGCTAGGGAACGCCGTCGGGTCCAGGCCGTTGCTGCTGGCATAGGCCGCGACCGCGGCCCGGCCCACCTCGTCGGCGTCGGTCAGGCCGCTGTCGTAGACGTAGGCCAGGGTCCGGCCGCCGTGGGTCGGCAGGTCGTCGGCCCGCATCCGCTCGAGCCGGGCCAGCAGGTCGGTCATCAGGTCTCCTCGAGGGTTCGCACGGCGTGGTCCACCTGTGCCTGGGTCAGCGAGTAGCCGCGCAGCCACAGCAGGCTCAGCAGCGTGAGCGCGGCCGGCAGCAGCGAGAACCCGAGCGTGATCGCGGTGACGGCGGAGCCCGGCTGCGCCGCGTCGCCGGACGTCGAGGAGACGTAGCCGCCGAGCGTCAGCACGAGCGCGAACACGCCGGGTCCGAGGGCGAGGCCCAAGGTCTCGCCGGCGGTCCACACGCCGGTGAAGACGCCGGCCCGGTTGGCGCCGGAGCGGACCGCGTCGATCGCCGCGGTGTCGGCCAGCATCGCCATCGGGAACACCTGTGCGCCGGCGTAGCCGACCCCGACCAGGCCCGTCGCCACGAAGACGACCGCGGGCGGGAAGCCGCGTGCCCCCACCAGGAGCAGCGCGCCGCCGGCCAGGAACAGCGACGCCGCGACGTACCCGCGCTTCTTGCCCACGCGCGCGCCGATCGCGGCCCACGCCGGGGTCAGCAGCAGC
>JBQCEF010000362.1:0-4107 GCA_051960495.1 Nocardioides sp.
GGCTCCCCGGCCGAGATCGGCGGGGAGGCGCGCTCGTCGACCACGGTGTCGTTCCGGCTGCCCGCGGGACGGCGGTGGCCGACGTACCGGACCTCGGCGCACCCCTGCAGGCGCAGGGCGTGGACTGGCAGCTGCGCACGGCCAGCCCCACCGTCGTGCTGGAGCGGCTCACCGGCTGGGCCCGGTCGCGTGACCTCGAGCTCGCCGCGCTGACCGTGCAGCGACCGTCGCTGGAGGACGTCTACCTGGAGCTGATCGGCGCCGCAGGGGCTGAGGAGGCCGCGGCGCCCGAACCGGAGGCGGTGCTGCGATGACCACCCTGGCCCAGCGACTGCACCGGCCCGTGTCCCGCCCCGGCGGCGTCGGGAGGCCGAGCCGGCCGCGGCTGCTCGCCGACGAGCTCGCGTACGCCGTGCGCGACCTGTGGCGCAGCCGGATCGCGTCGATCTTCACGTTCCTGCTTCCGCTGACCTTCCTGGTCGTCATGGGCGCCATGGCCGGCAACGAGACGATCCGGCCCGAGTCGCCGGTGCGGGTCATGCAGTTCGTCACCCCCTACGCGGCGGTGATGGGCGCGCTGTACGGCTCGTTCCCGACGGTCGCCGCGTCGCTGGCGGAGGCTCGCGAGTCCGGTGTCCTCAAGCGGTTCCACGGCACGCCGCTGCCGGGCGGCATCTACCTGGCCGGCCGGATCGGGGCCGCCATGCTTTTCGCGCTGGGCTCGCTCGTGCTGCTGATGGCCGTCGGCGTGCTGGTCTACGACGTGCAGCTGTGGTGGGCGAGGATCCCGGCGATGCTGGTCACGGTGCTCATGGCGGTCGCCTGCTTCGCGGCCCTGGGCGTCGCGGTGGCCGGGATCGCGCGCTCGGCCGCGCTGGCGCAGTCCGCCGCGATCGGCGCGGCGCTGGTGCTCTCGTTCGTCTCCGGCCTCATGGGCGTGGGCACCCTGCCGGGCTGGGCCGACGCGGTCGCCGGGGTGTTCCCGGTCAAGCCGCTCAAGGACGCCCTCGAGCTGCAGCTGGACCCGTGGGCCGTCGGCAACGGCTGGGACCTCGGCGCCCTCGCGATGTTCGCGGCCTGGACCCTCGCCGCCGTCGCGGTGGCCGCGTGGACGTTCCGCTGGGAGCCGGTGAGGGACCGGGCCCCGCGCGCGGGCACCGCGAACGGCGCAGCGAACGGAGCGGCCGCTGGCGTCGTCTCCCCGGACGCCGTGGTGGCGGCGGCGCCCGGCCGGCCCAGCAGCCTCGCGCTGCTGACGGTGCAGGCCCGCTGGGGCACCCGGGCGGCACTGCGCGACACCGGCTGGGTGTTCTTCGCGATCGCGATGCCGTGGGGCCTCTACGTCTTCAACGCCGCCATCCGGGGTGCCTACGTCGACGACGAGCAGCCGCCCCTGGCCCTGCAGGCCGCCACCGGGATGGTCGCCTGGGGCGCGATCGTCGCGGCCATGGTGAGCCTGCCCGAGGCGGTGGCGCGGGCCCGCGAGACCGGGGTGCTGAAGCGGCTCCGCGGCACCCCGCTGGCCAGCGTGCTCTACCTCGGCGGCCGGTTCGCGGCCCTCTTCGGGCTCGTCGTCGCGACCGCCGTGCTCGTGATCGGCACGGGGGTCGCGTGGTTCGACGTCGACGTGGCCGGGCGGGGGAGCCTGTTGGCCGCCGGGGTGCTGCTGCTGGGCACGGCGTCGCTGGCCGCCTGCGGGGCGGTGCTGGTCTCGCTGCTGCCGAGCGCCAAGGCGGTGACCGCGGTCGGGCTCGGCATCGCGCTCCCGCTGGCCTTCTTCTCCGACACGTTCGCGGTCCAGGGGATCCCGGCGTGGATGCAGCAGGTCGGCGGGTTCTTCCCGCTCAAGCACCTGGCCAACTCGCTGTCGTTCGCGCTCGACCCGGCCGGCCCGTCGGTGAGCTGGGTGGGACTGGCGGTGATGTCGGTGTGGCTGGTCGCCGCCGGGGTGCTGGCGCTGCGCACGTTCCGGTGGAGCAGTCGTGGCTGAGCGTCGGCGCGGGCGGCGCACCCCGCCGGCTCGCGTCGTCCTGCTGGCCGGGGCCGCCGCGGCCCTGCTGCTCCTCGCCGGCTGCGCCGCGGGCGCCAACCCGGCGTCAGGTGAGGGCGAGGCCGGCTTCTGGCTCGGCCTGTGGCACGGGTTGATCCTGCCGGTCACCTTCGTGATCTCCCTGTTCACCGACGACGTGAGCATCTACGAGACCGCTAACAGCGGCAACTGGTACGACGCCGGGTTCGTCCTCGGCGCGGTGTGCAGCCTCTCGGGTGGCGGCGCGGCCTCACGATCCGGTCGCTGAGGATCCCACCTGTCACAGGCGTCACGCGCGACACGCGTGCGAGGTCCGGCCGATCCGGCCCGGGGGCGGCGAGACTGGTCCTCGCCGGGTTCGTCGTACGAGGTCGGCGACGACGTGTCGGACCGAGCTCGGCGGGAGGGGCCAGGCGTGACCACGACCGCAGGCGAGCCACGTGACCGGGTCGCACCGGATCGGCACAGCGGCACCTGGACCGAGACCGTGCGCCACGCGCTGGACCGGCCGCTGACGTCCTACTACCTGCTGCTCGGCGCGTCCACGCTGCTGATCACCATCGGGCTGATGATGGTGCTCAGCGCCTCCAGCATCGACGGCTACAAGAACCACGGCACCTCCTACTACTGGTTCTTCCGCCAGCTGACCTGGATGGCGCTCGCCCTGCCGGTGGCGTTCGTCGTCTCGCGACTGCCGCACCGGGTGATCCGCGGGTTCGCGTGGCCGGCGATCCTCGTCGCCCTCGTCCTGCTCGCGCTGACCCGGGTGCCCGGGCTGGGCGTGGAGGTCAACGGCAACACCAACTGGCTCGCGGTCGGGCCGGTCCGGATCCAGCCGTCGGAGCTCGCCAAGCTCGCGGTGATCCTGTGGTGCGCGGACCTCTACGCGCGCAAGGAGAAGCTCATCGGCGACTGGCGCCACGCGCTGATCCCGATGGTGCCGGTGACCGGGCTGGTGACCCTGCTCGTCGTGCTCCAGCACGACCTCGGGACCGCCCTCGTGCTGTTCGCCATCGTGCTCGGCATGCTGTGGGTCGTGGGCGCCCCCGCGCGGCTCTTCGTGGTCGCGCTGACCTTCGTCGGCGTCGTCGCCCTCTGGCTCGCCACCACCAGCCAGGAGCGCCTGGAGCGGCTCACCAACTTCGCCGACCCGTTCAAGGACTTCCAGGGCGCCGGCTGGCAGCCGGCCCACGGCATCTTCGCGATGTCGACCGGCGGCATCTTCGGGAAGGGCATCTCCGCCAGCCAGCAGAAGTGGGGCAACCTGCCGGGCGCGCACACCGACTTCATCTTCGCCGTGCTCGGCGAGGAGCTCGGCCTGGTCGGCACCCTGCTGGTGCTCGGGCTGTTCCTCACGATCGCGTACGCCGGCTTCCGGGTCGCGATCCGGACCCGGGACCCGTTCGTGCGCTACATGGCCGCGGGCATCACGATCTGGCTGACCGCGCAGATGATGATCAACGTCGGGATGGTGCTCGCCCTGCTGCCGGTCATCGGCATCCCGCTGCCGCTGGTCTCCTACGGCGGCTCGGCGCTGCTGCCGTCGTTGGTGGCCCTCGGCCTGCTGGTGTCGTTCGCGCGCTCGGAGCCCGGCGCCAAGGCCGCGCTGCAGGCACGCCGTCGCCGCCGCTCCGTCGGTGTCACCGCGAGCAGCGGCCGGTCCCCGCAGGGGCGCATGCGATGAAGGTGCTCCTCGCGGGGGGCGGATCGGCAGGGCACACGTCCCCGCTGCTCGCGACCGCCGACGCCCTGCGCCGTCTCGGCGACGCCGAGGTGACCGCGCTCGGCACGCCCCGCGGCCTCGAGGGCCGAGTGGTGCCCGAGGCCGGCTACCCGCTCGAGATGATCCCGCCGGTGCCGCTGCCCCGGAAGCCCAACGCCGACCTGGTGCGCGTCCCGGCGCGGCTGCGCGCGGCGGTGAGGGCGGCCCGCGAGGTGATCGAGCGGGTGCAGCCCGACGTCGTGGTCGGGTTCGGCGGCTACGTCTCGGTGCCGGCGTACCTCGCCGCTCGCAAGCGCGTCCCGATCGTGGTGCACGAGGGCAACGCGCTGCCCGGCATCGCCAACAAGGTCGGCGC
>JBQCEF010000363.1:0-5338 GCA_051960495.1 Nocardioides sp.
TCTGCGGTTTGGTACCAAACCGCGCACCCCGCAGGTGCGCGCAGGGCCGGGTTCACGACGACGGAGGCGCGGCGAGCGGGGGAGGGGACCGTACGAAGAAGGGCCCCGGGACGATGTCCCGGGGCCCTCTCGTCGGTGGAGCAGGAGGCGCTCAGTGGTTGCGGAGCTCCTCGCCCTCGATGGCGTGCCGGCCGTCGAACTGGTGGCCGTCGGCGGGGTGCCCGTCGAGCTCGTAGTCGCCGGTGTAGTCGCCGGAGACGTGCTGGTGCCCGTCCTCGTGCAGCGCCAGCTCGTGCTCGGCGTGGTGCCGGGCCTCCTCGAGCTCCGCCGCAGTCGGCTTCTGGACGTTGTGCGCGAACCAGAAGTGGTTGAGCCGCAGCCGGAGCTTGTTGAGCGCCCGCTTGCGCGCCGGGATGCCGTTCTCGTCCTCCTCGACCAGCGCCGGGAGCAGCGGGTCGCGCTTGCGGGCGGTGAGGTAGTAGGCCTCGTCGGCCGGGATCGGCAGGTGCTTCTCGGCGTAGGCGCCCTCGGGGGAGCGCATGATCACGCCGGTCTCGTAGCCGTGCAGCAGCCTGGCCTCGTCCGCGCGCTGCAGCGAGATGCACCAGCGCCGGGCGATGATGAACGCGATCACCGGGCCCACGAACACCATCACCCGCATGAAGTAGGTGATGTAGTTGAGGTTCAGGTTGAAGATCACGGCCAGGATGTCGTTGCCGCCGGCGGCCCAGCCGAGGCCGTAGAGCGTCATCATCGCGACCAGGAACGCCGTCCGGTTGGGGGCGTTGCGCGGCCGCTCGAGGATGTGGTGCTCGCGCTTGTCCCCGGTGATCCAGGCCTCCAGGAACGGGTAGAGCAGCACGACGACGAGCAGCATCGGCGGCAGGATCGCGCCGGGGATCAGCAGGTTCCAGCTGAGCGTGTAGCCCCACAGGTGGGTCTCCCAGCCGGGCATGATCCGGACGAAGCCTTCGGCGACGCCCATGTACCAGTCGGGTTGCGACCCGGCGGTGACCTCGGAGGGGTTGTAGGGGCCGTACTTCCAGACCGGGTTGATCGTCAGCAGTGCGCCCATGAGAGCGGTGACGCCGAAGACGATGAAGAAGAACCCGCCGGCCTTGGCGGCGTAGACCGGGAGCATCGGGTAGCCCACGACGTTCTGCTCGGTCCGTCCGGCGCCCGGCCACTGGGTGTGCTTTTGGTACACGAGCAGCAGCATGTGCGCACCGATGAGGGCCAAGAAGATGCCCGGCAGCAGCAGGATGTGTACGGCGTACAGGCGCGGCACGATCGCGTCGCCGGGGAACTCGCCGCCGAACAGGAAGAACGACATGTAGGTGCCGACCACCGGGGTGGCCTTCACCAGTCCGTCGGCGAACCGCAGGCCGGTGCCGGACAGCAGGTCGTCGGGCAGCGAGTAGCCCGCGAAGCCCTCGATCAGGCCGAGCAGCAGCATCACGCCACCGATGAGCCAGTTGATCTCACGCGGCTTGCGGAACGCGCCGGTGAGGAACACGCGCATCAGGTGCACGAACATCGCCGCGACGAACAGCATGGCGGACCAGTGGTGCATCTGCCGCATGAGCAGGCCGCCGCGGACGTCGAAGGAGATGTCCAGCGTGGAGGCGTAGGCCTCCGACATGTGCAGGCCGCGGAGCTGGTCGTAGGACCCGTTGTAGACGATCTCGCCCATGCTCGGCTTGAACCAGAACGTCAGGAACGTTCCGGTCAACAGCAGGACGACGAAGCTCCACAGCGCGATCTCGCCCAGCATGAACGACCAGTGGTCGGGGAAGACCTTGCGGATCTGCTTCTTGGAGATGGCGGCCAGGCCGGTGCGGTCGTCGACCCAGGTGCCGACCCCGGCGAGGGGGTTGCCCTTCTTGGTCTTCGCAGCGGTGGTGCCGTTGGTGGTTGCATGGCTCATCGAAGTCACCCACGTTCCCAGAAGCTCGGGCCGACCGGCTCCCTGAAGTCGGACTGCGCCACGAGATACCCCTCGGAGTCGATCATAAGGGGCAGCTGGGGAAGGGACCGGGCCGCGGGGCCGAAGATCACCTTGCCGTTGTCCGCCAGGTCGAAGGTGGACTGGTGGCACGGGCACAGCAGGTGGTGCGTCTGCTGCTCCCACAGCGAGATCGGGCACCCGATGTGGGTGCAGATCTTGGAGTAGCACAAGATGCCCTCGACGCCCCAGTTGGCGCGCTCGGTCAGCGGCGTGATGTCGTCGGGCTTCATCCGGACGAGGATCACCGCCGCCTTGGCCTTGGCTGCGTTGAGCTCGGTGCCCTCGAAGACGGGCTCCCCGTCCTCGGTGGCGAAGAAGATGGCCGGCTCGGCGTTGACCAGCTGGCCGATCTGCATGTCCTCGGGCTTGATCGGGGTGCCGGAGACGTCGTTGACGACCCGCATGCCCTTCTTCCACACGGTGTGCTCGAGGGCGTCACCGGGGAGCGGGCCGAGGTCGCGCAGCGCGACGATGACCGGCAGGCCGAGTGCGCCGAGCGCACCGAGCAGCGAGTTGCGGATCAGCGGCCGGCGGGCGATGGCGGAGTCGCCGATGCCCTGGAACAGCGCGCTGACCGACTCCTCGCGGTCGGCCTGCGAGGAGGCGATCGGGTGTCGCGGCTCGGAGATCTCGACGTCGCTCATCAGCTTGCGCGCCCACTGGATCGCGCCGATGCCGATGAACAGCAGGGCGAGTCCGAGGGACAGCCCGAGGGTGACGTGGGAGGCGCCGTACCCGAGGATCGTGTCGGTGCCGTCCTCGCCGATGGAGAAGCTGAAGTAGGCGACCACGAAGAGGATCGAGCAGATCGTCGCGAGCCCGAAGAACGTGGCGACCTGGCGCTCGGCCCGCTTGGCGGCGGCGTCGTCGACGTCGGTCGGCCGCGGGTGGTGCTCGTGCAGCCCCGGGTTGGGGATCGGTTCCTCGGGCGTGGCCGGGGTGAGGTCGTGCGAGTGGTCGTCGCTCACGCCTTGAGTCCCTTCTTGGAGCGCGTGGAGTTGGAGGCGATCCAGACCGCGAAGCCGACGAGCGAGCCGATGCCGACGACCCACGCGAACATGCCCTCGCTGACCGGTCCGAACGAGCCGAGCGAGGAGCCGCCGTAGTTCGGGGCGCTCTCGATGCTCTTGAGGTAGGCGATCAGCTCGCGCTTCTCCTCGGGCTTGAGCACGTCGTCGGAGAAGACCGGCATCTGCTGCGGTCCGGTGATCAGTGCCTCGTAGATGTGCTTCTCGCTGACGCCGCGCAGGCTCGGGGCGTACTTGCCGCCCGGGAGCGCGCCGCCGGACGCCGCGAAGTTGTGGCAGGCCGTGCAGTTGGTGCGGAAGAACTCCCCGCCCTGCGTGACCTCCTCGTCGGTGGCGTCGGTGACGTCGTAGGCCTCCTTCTCGGGTACGGCGGGGCCGGGGCCGAGCGAGGCGACGTACGCCGCCAGCTTGGAGATCTCCTCGGGGGAGTACAGGACGTCCTTGCGGGGCGCCTGGACGCCCGGGCGGGCCATCGGCATGCGGCCGGTGCCGACCTGGAAGTCGACCGCGGCGGCGCCGACACCGACGAGCGGCGGGCCGTACTGCTTGCCGTCCTGGGTCCGGATGCCCTCGCCGTTCTTGCCGTGGCAGGACGCGCAGCCCACGAGGAACAGGGCGCGGCCCTGGTCGACGGTGGACTGGCTGGCGGCCTCGTCGGTGGCCTGGGCGGGCAGCAGCGCCGCACTCACGCCGCCGGTCACCAGGAGGCCGAGCATCAGAACGATCGCGCCGGCGTACCGGCTGCGGCGCCCGCGGGAGAGACGAGCGGTGATGAATCGCACGAAATGTCCTCGTTATCCGTCGTCGGCTGACTACTTGATCAGGTAGATGGTCGCGAACAGGCCGATCCACACGACGTCGACGAAGTGCCAGTAGTAGGACACGACGATCGCGCTGACGGCCTGCTCGTGGGTGAACTTCCTGGCCATGAAGGTGCGGCCGAGGACGAACAGGAAGGCGATGAGACCACCGGTCACGTGCAGGCCGTGGAAGCCGGTGGTGAGGTAGAAGACCGAGCCGTAGGCGGAGGACGGGATCGTCACGTTCTCCTCGATGAGCGAGACGTACTCCGTCGCCTGGCCGGCGATGAAGATCGCGCCCATGATGTAGGTGAGGACGAACCACTCACGCAGGCCCCAGCTCTTGATCTTCAGGATGCCGGCGGAGCGGCCGACCTGGCCGCGCTCCGCGGCGAAGACGCCGAGCTGGCAGGTCAGCGAGGACAGCACCAGGATCGTGGTGTTGACCGTCGCGAACGGCACGTTGAGCTTCTCGGTCTCCTGCGCCCAGAGCTCGGGGGAGACCGCCCGGATCGTGAAGTACGACGCGAACAGGGCCGCGAAGAACATCAGCTCGCTGGACAGCCACACGATCGTCCCGACGCTGACCATGCTCGGCCGGTCGTGGTGCCCGTGCAGGCGGGATGCAGGAATCACGGAAGTCGTTGTCGCCACGCGGGCCATTATGTCTGTAACCGGTGCCGATGGCACGCGCACCCCCACGGTTTCCCCGTCATCTTCTTCACACCGTTGTATTTCGGACCGGGGAGCCCTCACACGTCCAGAACGAACACGTCTCCCTCGCGCCGGAACCCGATCCGGTCGTAGTACGGCCGCACCATCCCCGGCGGGCTCACGACCCGGCGGAATCCCTCGTCGCTGAGCAGCTGGCTGCGCCGCCAGACGAACTCGCCGGGGGTGAAGTCGCGGAACCGCTGGGTGACGTAGTCGAGCTCGATCTAAAGCACGCCCGGCGCCGAGGTCCGGGCCAGCACGACGCCCACGGTCTCGTCACCGTGCTGCACGAGGTAGGCCCGCCGATCCGGCTCGTTGCCGTCCCACATCAGATCCGGCTGGTAGCTCAGGATGTCCTGGCCGTGCACCCGCAGGACGTGCCGCAGGTACTCGTCGGTCGGGCCGACCTCGAGCACCTCGTAGGCCCGCTCGTCGTGCCGCTCACCGACCAGCCGGCGGATGAAGTAGAGGTTGATCGCGGAGAGCGCCACGTTCATCGCCACCATCGGCCAGATCCCGAGGAGCGCGTTGAAGACCACCAGCACGAGACAGGCGACGAGGTTCAGGACCCGGAACCGCAGCACGCGGGCCTGCATCACCGAGTAGACGAGCAGGGCGGAGCCCGCCCATCCCAGGGCGTCCAGCCAGGTCACGGGTCAGTCCAGGCCGAGGGAGAACGCCGACTCGAGGTCGTGCTGTGAGTAGGCGCGGAACGCGATGTGTGTCTCCGTCGAGGTAACCCCCGGGACCTTGTTCAGCTGGTCTGCGACCACCTCGGCCACTTCCTC
>JBQCEF010000364.1:0-6943 GCA_051960495.1 Nocardioides sp.
GCCGACGTGGTCATGGACGGCGTCGGTCCCGAGGTGATCCCCAGCGTGGACCGCATCCGTGAGCGGTTCAACCAGCGCCGCAAGGGAGCCGGCTCGCTCGACCGCCTGGTCCGCCGCCTGCTCGGGCTCGACGCCAAGATGGCGCAGTACCGCAACGGCGCCGCGTTCGTCCGCGGCGCGATCGACGAGGTCGGCATGGCGGGCTTCAACGCGGTGTGGGCCGAGCCGGGCAACCTGCCGACCCGGCCCGAGATCGGCGACCCGGCGGCCTGGGTCCGCCGCGTGCACGGCTGACCCGTGGCGCTCGACCCGGCGGTGGCGGCCGTCCGGCTCGCGGTCCGGCGCTGCCTGGCCGGCGTGGGGGCCGAGCCGGTCCTCGTCGCCTGCTCCGGCGGCGCGGACTCCCTGGCGCTGCTGGCGGCCACGGTGTTCGAGGCGCGGCGTGAGCCCTGGCGCGTGGTCGGGGTGACCGTCGACCACGACCTCCAGGAGGGCTCCGCGGAGCGTGCCGCCGAGCTGGTCGGCCAGATGGCACGGCTCGGGGCGGCCGAGACCGTCTCCGCCCGCGTCGAGGTGCACGCCTCGGGGCAGGGCGTCGAGGCCGCCGCGCGGGAGGCGAGGTACGCCGTGCTCGGCGAGGTCGCGCAGCGCTGGGGGTCGCAGGTCGTCCTGCTCGGCCACACCCTCGACGACCAGGCCGAGACGGTGCTCCTGGGGCTCACCCGCGGTTCGGGCGGCCGCTCGCTCGCGGGGATGCGGCCGGCCTTCGAGGTGTTCCGCCGCCCGCTGCTGCAGGTCACCCGGGCGCAGACCGAGCAGGCCTGCGCCGCCGAGGACATCGGGTTCTGGCGCGACCCGCACAACGAGGACCCCCGGTTCACCCGGGCCCGGGTGCGGCACCAGGTCATGCCGCTGCTCGAGCGGGAGCTCGGCCCGGGGGTTGCCCCCGCCCTGGCCCGGACCGCCGAGATGCTCCGCGAGGACATGACGGCGCTCGACGACCTCGCCCAGGCGCTGCACGAGGACCTGGCGACCGCGGCCGGCCTGCCCGTCGAGCGGCTCACCGCGCTGGTCCCGGCGCTGCGCCGGCGGATCCTGCGCGCGGCCGCGGTGGACGCCGGTGCGATCGACGCGGAGCTCTTCCGCAGCCACGTGCTGGCCCTCGACGACCTCGTCGGCTCGCCCCGCGGGCGCGAGGTGCAGCTCCCGGGGCACGTCACGGCCACCGTCGAGGCGGGCGTGCTCACGTTCGGCCGGACCGGCGGGAGGGCCGGTCCGGGTGCTGTGGCAGGCTGACGTCCATGGACGAATCGCACATCGAGGGCGACCTGGTCGACGTCCTCTTCACCGAGCAGCAGATCCAGGACCGGCTCGGTGAGCTGGCGGCCGCGATCGAGAAGGACTACGAGGGCAAGGACATCCTGCTCGTCGGCGTCCTCAAGGGTGCGGTCATGGTGATGGCCGACCTGGCGCGCCACTTCGGCCGCCACGTCGAGATGGACTGGATGGCGATCTCGTCGTACGGCTCGGGGACGAAGTCCTCGGGCGTGGTCCGCATCCTCAAGGACCTCGACACCGACATCACCGACCGTCACGTGCTGGTGGTGGAGGACATCATCGACACCGGCCTGACGCTGTCGTGGCTGATCTCGAACCTCTCCTCGCGGGGTCCGGCCTCGGTCGAGATCTGCACGCTGCTCCGCAAGCCGGAGGCCCAGCGGATGTCGGTGGACGTGAAGTACGTCGGCTACGACATCCCCAACGCCTTCGTCGTGGGCTACGGCCTCGACTACGCCGAGAAGTACCGCAACCTGCGCTGCATCGGCACGCTGGCACCGCACGTCTACTCTTGACCTGTGGGCCGACGTGTACCGTCGGCGGTTCGTAGCGGTTGAGCTGGCAGGAGGACGGGGCGCACGCCCTGGATCATGGACGTTAAGCGTATTTTCCGCGGCCCGTGGCTGTGGATCGTCGTCGCGGTCGTCGGGGTGCTCATCGCCCTGCAGTACCTCGCGCCCAACGGTGGCTACAACGAGGTCCCCACCTCCAAGATGTCGTCCTACCTGCAGGGCAACCAGGTCAAGGAGGTCCTGTTCGTCGACGGCGACCAGGAGATCCGGGCCACCCTCGACAACGGCGACAAGGTGATGACCTCCTGGGTCGCCGGCACCCAGCGCGACCTCTACAACGAGGCCGTGCAGAACAAGAGCATCGAGAAGGTCAACGTCGACGTGCCGAAGCCGAGCCTGCTCGGCTCCATCCTCGCCACGTTCCTCCCGTTCGTGCTGATCATCCTGCTCTTCCTGTTCCTGATGAACCAGGTGCAGGGCGGCGGCGGACGCGTCATGCAGTTCGCGAAGTCCAAGGCCAAGCTGATCTCCAAGGACATGCCCAAGACCACGTTTTCCGACGTGGCCGGCTGCCAGGAGGCCATCGAGGAGCTCGGCGAGATCAAGGAGTTCCTCCAGGAGCCCGCGAAGTTCCAGGCGGTCGGGGCCAAGATCCCCAAGGGCGTGCTGCTCTACGGCCCGCCCGGCACCGGAAAGACCCTGCTCGCCCGAGCGGTCGCCGGTGAGGCAGGCGTCCCCTTCTACTCGATCTCCGGGTCGGACTTCGTGGAGATGTTCGTCGGCGTCGGCGCCTCCCGCGTCCGCGACCTGTTCGAGCAGGCCAAGGAGAACGCTCCCGCCATCGTGTTCATCGACGAGATCGACGCCGTGGGCCGGCACCGTGGCGCCGGCATGGGCGGCGGGCATGACGAGCGCGAGCAGACGCTGAACCAGCTGCTCGTCGAGATGGACGGCTTCGACGTGCGCGGCGGGGTCATCCTGATCGCGGCGACCAACCGCCCCGACATCCTCGACCCGGCGCTGCTGCGGCCCGGCCGCTTCGACCGGCAGATCGGCGTCGAGGCCCCGGACCTGTCCGGCCGGCACATGATCTTGCAGGTCCACTCCCGCGGCAAACCGATGGCCCCCGACGTCGACCTGATGTCCGTGGCACGTCGTACGCCGGGCTTCACCGGCGCCGACCTGGCCAACGTGCTCAACGAGGCCGCGCTGCTCACCGCGCGCTCGAACCAGAAGCTGATCGACGACGAGGCGCTCGACGAGGCCATCGACCGCGTGATCGCGGGCCCGCAGAAGCGCACCCGGCTGATGAGCGAGAAGGAGAAGCTCATCACCGCCTACCACGAGGGCGGCCACGCCCTGGTCGCGGCGGCGCTGCCCGGCACCGACCCGGTGCACAAGGTGACGATCCTGCCGCGCGGTCGCGCGCTCGGCTACACGATGGTGCTGCCCGACGAGGACAAGTACTCCCAGACCCGCTCGGAGATGCTCGACAAGCTCGCCTACATGCTGGGCGGCCGGGCGGCCGAGGAGATGGTCTTCCACGACCCGACCACCGGCGCCGGCAACGACATCGACAAGGCGACGTCGTTGGCGCGCGCGATGGTCACGCAGTACGGCATGACCGAGCGGCTCGGCGCGATCAAGCTCGGCGAGGCGCAGGGCGAGCCGTTCCTCGGCCGCGACATGGGCCACACCCGCAACTACTCCGAGGACGTCGCCGCCGTGGTCGACGAGGAGACCAAGCGGCTGCTCAGCGAGGCGCACCAGGAGGCCTTCGACATCCTCGAGGAGAACCGCGACGTCCTCGACGCCCTCGTGATCGAGCTGCTCGAGAAGGAGACCCTCGACAAGGCCGAGGTCGCCCGCGTGTTCGAGCCGCTGCGGCGCCGGCCGGTGCGGCCCGCCTGGACGGGGTCGCCGACGCGCTCGCCGTCCGAGATCCCGCCGGTCGACGTGCCGCAGGCGGTGCGGGAGCGCGCGCACTCCAACGGCGCGACGGTGGAGGGGGAGAAGCCGTCCGAGGGCGGCGTCATCCTCACCCCGCCCGGCGGGGGCGGGGACGTCCACGGCGACCCTGGTGTGCCCTCCGATGGCCATTGATCCGATCAGTCTCGAGCCGCGCGGTGAGGTGCCGCCGTTCGACCAGCCGCGCGCCGAGGCGGCCGTCCGCGAGCTGCTGATCGCGGTCGGCGAGGACCCCGACCGCGAGGGCCTGCGCGAGACCCCCGCGCGGGTCGCGCGCGCCTACCAGGAGCTGCTCGCCGGGATGCGGCTGGATGCCGAGGACGTCCTCACCACGACGTTCGACCTCGGCCACGACGAGATGATCCTGGTGCGCGACATCGAGCTCTGGTCGATGTGCGAGCACCACCTGGTGCCGTTCACCGGGGTGGCCCACATCGGCTACATCCCCAACGAGGAGGGCCGGATCACCGGCCTGTCCAAGCTGGCCCGACTCGTCGACGTCTACGCCAAGCGGCCGCAGGTGCAGGAGCGGCTGACCACTCAGATCGCCGACTCACTGATGAGCATTCTCGAGGCCCGGGGGGCGATCGTGGTGATCGAGGCCGAGCACCTGTGCATGACCATGCGCGGGGTCAAGAAGCCCGGTTCGAAGACGATCACCTCGGCGGTGCGCGGCATCATGCACAAGCCCGCGACCCGGTCCGAGGCGATGAGCCTCATCGTGAGCGGCCGCTGAGGGGCGCGCCAGATGGCAGTCGGCTCGGGAGGCCGCTTCGGGGGCGTGACGCGGATGCTGTCGCGGCGCCGACGCGTGCCCGCCCCCGGGTCGTCGAACGCACCCGCGGGCCCTCCGGCCGGGGGCCCTTCGGCCGCCGGCGTGGTGGCCGAGCGGCTGGCCGGCCTGGCGCAGCCCACGGTGGCGGTGCTGGTCGACGGTCGGGGATCGGGCGCGGTCAAGGCGCTCCGCCGGCTGCTGCCTGACGCCCGGGTGACCCGGGTCAGCGCCGGCGGGGGCGTCGGCGCCGTGCACGCCCAGCTCGCCGCCTCCGGGCCGTACGACGCCGTCCTGGACCGCACCGGCGGGCCCCGGCTCCGGCGTCGCCTGCTCAAGAACACCTTCTGGCACGTGCGCCCCGGCGGCTGCTACGTCGCCGCCGAGCACGCGGGCGCCCTCGACCGGGTCCTCGAGCGCGCGGGCCGGCTCCGGGACGACAACGACCCGCCGGGCGGTCGCAACCAGCGCGACCTGGCGATGCTCGGCGCCGCGGTCGAGCGGGCCACGACCGTGGGCGACCACCTGCTGCTGGTGAACCGGACCGCCGCGCTCGCGAAGGTCCCGGAGGCGCAGGCCGACAGGCTGCTCGCCCTGCGCGGCGGCGAGGACCGGGTGCTGCACACCGAGGCCGGGACCGCGTTCACCTCACGGTGCTCGTTCACCTGCAACCGGGAGAGTCCCGCGAAGACGCCCCGCACGGTGAGCGCTCCGCCCGCCTCGCTGCGGGAGTACCACGGCCCGGTCTGCCTCCCCGGCCAGGTGCTCACCACCGGCAACCTGCTGCTGCCCGAGACCTACCGGCACAACCAGCGCCGGCGCCTGGTCAACCGGCACACCGAGGAGCTGGGACGGCGCTTCGCGCGGGTGAGCGCCGACCTCGAGGCGGTCCCGACGCTCGAGGGGACCTACTTCTACCTCGACAACGAGAACCGGGGGCACTTCGGCCATGCGCTGACCGAGCAGCTCGCCCTGCTGTGGGCGCTGCCGCTGGCGCGCGAGCACGCCGGCCCGGTCAAGGCCGTGATGGGGGTGAACCGGCGCCGCGAGCTGCAGCCCTTCGAGCTCGAGCTCTTCGGCGCCGCCGGGCTGGCGGCCGAGGACCTCGTCCTCCTCGAGGGCCCGGCCCGCGTCGAGCGGCTGCTCGCGGCGACGCCGATGTTCTCGATGCCGCAGTACGTCCATCCCGGGATCGCGGAGGTGTGGCAGCGCACCGGGGACGCGCTGGCGGCGCGCGCCACCACGGACCCGCAGGACGACCGGATCTTCGTCTCCCGGCGGCTCGCCAAGCGGTCCTGCCGCAACGCCGCCGAGGTCGAGGACCTGTTCGTCCGGCACGGCTTCACCCTGGTCTACCCCGAGGACCTGTCGCTGCCCGACCAGGTCGCGATGTTCCGGCGGGCCCGCGTCGTCGCGGGGTTCGCCGGCAGCGGGCTGTTCAACATCTGCTTCTCCCCGGACCCGACCACGGTCATCCAGATCGGGCACGAGGCCTACACCGCCAACAACGAGTACCTCATCGCCTCGGTGCTCGGCCACGAGCTCGTCTCGGTCGTCTCGGACCTGGACCCCACCGAGGACGAGAAGCGGCGAAACGTGCGCCGGTTCCAGTCCAGCTTCACCGTCAACCTCGACCGCGAGGGCCGGTTCCTCCGAGAGGTGCTCGCCGGACTGGACGGATAGGGTCGAGAACATGGTCGACCGCCCCGCCGCGCACGTGCCCGGCCTGCCCGCGCCCGGCCGCTGCCTCGTCATGGGGGTGGTCAACGTGACGCCCGACTCGTTCTCCGACGGCGGCAGGTTCCTCGACCCCGACGCGGCCGTCGAGCACGGGCTGCTGCTCGCCGCGCAGGGCGCCGACCTCGTCGACGTGGGGGGCGAGTCGACCCGCCCCGGCGCCGGCAGGCCGCCGGTGGAGGAGGAGCTGGCGCGCGTCGTACCGGTGGTGAGACGCCTGGCCGACGACGGCGTGCTGGTCTCCGTGGACACCATGCGCGCGCAGGTCGCCCGGGCCGCGGTCGAGGCGGGGGCGGTCCTCGTCAACGACGTGTCGGGCGGCCAGGCCGACCCGGAGATGCTGTTCGTGGTCGCCGGGCTGGGCACGCCGTACGTCCTGATGCACTGGCGCGCCCACTCCGTGGAGATGCAGGAGCGCACGCAGTACGACGACGTCGTGGTCGATGTGTGCCGCGAGCTGGCCGGCCGGCTCGAGAGCGCCGAGGCCGCCGGGATCGACCGGCAGCGGATCGTGCTCGACCCCGGGATCGGCTTCGCCAAGACCGGGGAGCAGAACTGGGAGGTGCTCGCCGGACTGGACGGATAGGGTCGAGAACATGGTCGACCGCCCCGCCGC
>JBQCEF010000365.1:0-16901 GCA_051960495.1 Nocardioides sp.
TCTCCGACGTCGACGTCATCTTCGTGGGGGCGCCCGCCGGCGAGGACGTCGAGGAGGCCGAGGCGATCAAGGTTGCGACCCAGCTCGCCGGGCACGTCATGCAGGTCTGCTCCGACCACACCGCCGAGGGGACCCTCTGGCCGGTCGACGCGGCGCTGCGCCCCGAGGGCAAGTCCGGCCCGCTGGTGCGCACGCTGGCCAGCCACCAGGGCTACTACGAGAAGTGGGCGAAGACCTGGGAGTTCCAGGCGCTGCTCAAGGCCCGCCCGGTCGCCGGCGACCTCGACCTCGGCCACGACTACATCGACACGATCGCCCCGATGGTGTGGTCCGCGGTGGAGCGCGAGGGCTTCGTCACCGACGTGCAGGCGATGCGGCGGCGGGTCCTCGAGCACATCCCGGCCGCGCACGCCGAGCGGCAGATCAAGCTCGGCTCCGGTGGCCTGCGCGACGTCGAGTTCGCGGTGCAGCTGCTGCAGCTCGTGCACGGGCGCAGCGACGAGTCGATCCGCGCCACCGCCACGCTCAGCGCGCTGGCGCTGCTCACCCGCGGCGGGTACGTCGGCCGCGAGGACGGTGCGGCGCTGGACGAGGCCTACCGGTTCCTGCGGACCCTCGAGCACCGGATGCAGCTGTCGCAGCTGCGTCGTACCCACGTGCTCCCCGAGGACGAGGCCGCCCTGCGCAGCCTGGGCCGCTCGATGGGGATGATGAAGGAGCCGGTCACCGAGCTCGACCGGCAGTGGCGCCGTCACCGCAAGGAGGTCCGGCGCCTGCATGAGAAGCTCTTCTACCGTCCCCTCCTCGCTGCTGTGGCGAAGCTGCCCGGTGAAGAGGCCCGGCTCACGCCCGAGGCCGCGGAGCAGCGGTTGGCGGCGTTGGGCTACGAGGACCCGGTGGGGGCGCTGCGGCACCTCGAGGCGCTCACCAGCGGCGTGTCGCGGACCGCGAGCATCCAGCGCACGCTGCTGCCGGCGATGCTCGAGTGGTTCGCGGACGCGCCCAACCCCGACGCCGGCCTGCTCGGCTTCCGGCGGATCTCCGAGGCGCTCGGCACCACGCACTGGTACCTCAAGACGCTGCGCGACGAGGGCCAGGTGGCGCAGCGCCTGGCGATGCTGCTGGCCTCCAGCCGCTACGCCACCGACCTGCTCCAGCGCGCACCCGAGGGGGTGCGGATGCTCGGCGAGCCCGACGGGCTGACGCCGCCCAGCCGCAAGGCGCTCGAGAAGGAGATGGTGGCGGCGGGCAAGCGGTACGACGACCCGGTCGAGGCGATCACCGCGGTGCGGGCCACCCGGCGCCGTGAGCTGTTCCGGGTGGCCGTCGCCGACCTCGTCGGGGAGCTGGACCCGGCCCAGGTGGGCGAGGCCCTGACCGACATCACCGCGGCCACCCTCGAGGCCGCCCTGGCCGTGGCGGTGAAGGCGATCGAGGCCGAACGCCGCTCGCCGCTGCCGACCCAGATGGCCATCGTGGCGATGGGTCGCTTCGGCGGCTTCGAGCTCGGGTTCGGCAGCGACGCCGACGTGATGTTCGTGCACGACCCGCTCGAGGGGGCGGCGTCGGAGGAGTCCTCGCGGGCCGCGCATGACGTCGCCAACGAGCTGCGCCGGCTGCTCGCGCTGCCCGGCACCGACCCCGCGCTCGAGGTCGACACCGGGCTCCGGCCCGAGGGCAAGCAGGGGCCGCTGGTCAGGACGCTGGACTCCTACGCGGCCTACTACGCCAAGTGGTCGGCGGTGTGGGAGGCCCAGGCGCTGCTCCGGGCCACTGCGATGATCGGCGACCGCGACCTGTGCCGGCGCTTCACCGAGCTCGTCGACCCGCTGCGCTTCCCCACCGAGGGGATCACCGAGGACGACGTGCGCGAGATCCGCCGGATCAAGGCACGGGTCGACGACGAGCGGCTGCCCCGTGGGGCGGACCCCAACACCCACCTCAAGCTCGGCCGCGGCGGGCTCGCCGACGTGGAGTGGACCGTGCAGCTGCTGCAGATGCAGCACGCCGGCCGGGTCGCGGGGCTGCGCACGACCCGGACGCTCGACGCGCTCGAGGCAGCCGTCGAGGCCGAGCTGCTCAGCCTGGAGGACGCCCAGGCCCTGGCGACCGCGTGGCGCACCGCGACCGGGCTGCGCAACGCGATCACGCAGGTGCGCGGGCGCGCGTCGGACTCCCTTCCCCGCGACACCCGCGAGAAGGCCGCGGTGGCGCACATCCGCGGCTACGCGCCGGGTGAGTCCGACGAGCTGGTCAACGACTACCTGCGGGTCACTCGGCGGGCGCGGCAGGTCGTCGAGCGCATCTTCTGGGGCTGATCTCGCCGCGGTCAGGGCCGGTGGACCGAGACCAGCTTGAAGACCTCGTTGCCACCGGCGATGTCCTTCTCCCGGACGATGCCGATACCGGGCCCGTACAGCTTCAGCGACATCACGCCGGGCTCGAGGCGGCTCCACTCGTAGGTGCGGACCACGTGGCGCACCCGGCCGTAGGGCACCGTGGTGGCCCCGCCACGCTTCACGATCCAGGCCTGGTCCTCGGCGTGGCCCTTCCAGTACTCCTGCCGGTAGGCCTGCGTCGGGTGCGGGTCCGGCGGCATGATCGTGCCGGCGCGCGCCCCGTCTAACCCGGCCTCCCAGGAACCTTCGCGGCTCTCCACCTGGCCGTGCTCGTCGTACGTCGCGGTCCGCTCCCCGAAGTACCACACCCGGCCGTCGTTGTCGGTGGCGTACCAGTCGTGGGTCTTCTCGGCCAGGCTGCCGTCCGCCCGGCGTACGACGTCGCGCACGACCGTGGTCGCCACCCCCTGGACCGTCCTGGTCCGGTTCGTGACCGTCACGACCTCCCGGAAGTGCTCGCCGTCGTCGGTCCCGCGCAGCCGCGTCACGGTGCCGGGCTCGAGCGGGAAGTAGCGGTTCGGCCGGGGGTTGTTGAACTTCCCCGGGTTGAGCGTGGGTGCCGCCCGGTTGGCAGTGGTCCTGCGGGCGCTCGACGTCGTGGCCCGGACCTTCTCGTGGTCGCCCTCGATGACGACCACGTGGTACTGCTCGTCGAGACGGACGTCCACGGTGCGCCCGTCGGGCCGGGTCACCTCGACCTCGTAGGTGGCGCCGTCCTCGTCGTCGGTCTCGATGCTGTTCGCCGTGCCGCCTCCGGTCGCCTCCAAGGCGGCCTTCGTCGCGGCGTCGGCCTGCGCCGGGGTGTACTGGTGGCTGAGCGGACCGTCGTCCCCGCCGGTCGCCACGGCGACCCCGCCCGCGGTGACCGCCAGCGCGGCTCCGGCTCCGGCGGCCGCGACGACTACTCGCTTGCGCATGGCTGTCCTTCCTGTTCGTCTGTCGTGGCTCCCAGCCTGCCCGCCGGCTGCTGAAGGCAGCCTGAACCCACTCTTGCGCCTGGCCCCTCCGCCCGCGTCTCGCAGCGGACCCTCAGGGGAGGTTCAGTGCGGCTTCAGCGGATGCCTGCGATGGTGGCGGGGTGCGGATCCTGGTCATCGAGGACGACAAGCAGCTCGCAGCCGCGCTCCGCCGCGGGCTGGCGGCCGAGGGGTACGCCGTCGACGTCGCCCTGACCGGGCCCGACGGCGAGTGGTTCGCGAGCGAGAACACCTACGACGCCATGGTCGTGGACATCATGCTGCCGGGCCTGGCCGGCGACGTGCTGTGCGCCCGCTGCCGGGAGCGCGGCGACTGGACCCCGATCCTCATGCTCACCGCGCGCAGCGGCCCGGAGCAGGAGGCGCGGGCCCTCGACGCCGGAGCGGACGACTTCTTGGCCAAGCCCTTCTCGTTCATGGTGCTCACGGCCCGGCTGCGGGCACTGCTGCGCCGGGGCAGACGCGCGCGTCCGAGCGTGCTCGAGGTCGGCGACCTGCGCCTGGACCCGGCGGCACACCGGGTGTGGCGGGGTGAGGCCACGATCGACCTGACCCCCCGGCAGTTCTCGCTGCTCGAGTTCCTCATGCGGCACCGGGACGAGGTGCAGTCCAAGTCATCGATCCTCGAGCACGTGTGGGACTTCGCCTACGACGGCCATCCCAACATCGTCGAGGTCTACGTGCGGCAGCTGCGGCAGCGGATCGACGAGCCCTTCGAACGGGCGTCGCTGCGGACGGTGCGCATGGTCGGCTACCAGGTCGTCGACGACCGGACCCCGGGGTCATGAGCGCGCGGATGAGCCTTCGGACGCGGGCGAGCCTGCTCGGGGCCCTCGTGTTCGCCGTCCTGCTCACCGGCGGCGCGGTGCTGCTGGTGTCGACCCTCGAGAGCCGGCTCACCGAGGCGTCCGACCAGCTGTCGCGGACCCGGGTGGACGACCTCCTGGCACTGGCTCGTGCGGGTGACCTGCCCGAGGTGCTGCGCAACGTCGGCGACAACGGTGTCGCGCAGGTCGTGGCAGAGGACGGCACGGTGCTCGCGTCCTCGCCGAACATCGCCGGTGCCGGGCCGGTCGCGGACCTGCGTCCCGGCGCGAGCGCGGAGACGAAGACGTTCTCGGCGCCCGACGACGACGAGACCGAGACCTACCGGTTCTGGTACGCCTCAGGGCCCGGTGCTGACGGTCCCGTCACCGCCTACGTGGGGGACAGCCTCGAGTCGGTCTCGGAGGCCTCGGCGACCTTGCGCCACGCCCTGTGGGTCGGCATCCCGGCCGTGGTGCTCCTCCTCGCGACGGTCATGTGGACGCTGATCGGCCGGGTGATCGGGCGGCTGGACCGCATCCGGCTGGAGGTGGATCGGATCTCGGACGAGAACCTGCACGCGCGCGTGGCCGGCGACGGTGTCGACGACGAGGTGGGCCGGCTCGCCGCCACCATGAACGCGATGCTCGAGCGGCTCGACGTCGCCGCGCGACGGCAGCGCGATCTCGTGGCCGATGTCTCCCACGACCTCCAGAGCCCGCTGACGGCTCAGCGGGTCGCGTTGGAGCTGGCACTGTCGCGCCCGGACCAGGTCGACGCGGGCCGGCTGCGCGACGAGGTCCTGGGTGCGACGGCGCAGATGGAGAAGCTGGTCGGCAACCTGCTGGTCGTCGCCTCCCTGGATGCCCGGGTGGAGGTCCGGCCCAGCCTGATCGACCTCGACGGGCTGGTGCTCGAGGAGGCGGCGCGGGCCCGCAGCGGAGGCGCCGAGATCGACACGTCCGCGGTGTCGGGCGCACCGGCCTACGCGAATGCCGACGACGTCCGCCGCGTGGTCCGCAACCTGCTCGACAACGCCGTGGTCCACGCCCGCGCGCGGGTCGCGCTCACCGTCGACCTCGTCGCCGGTGAGACCGGGGAGGGCTCGCGGGGGAGCTGGGCCCAGCTGCTGGTCGCCGACGACGGGCCGGGGATCGCGCCGGAGCACCGGGAGCGGATCTTCGAGAGGTTCTACCGCGCGGATCCGGCCAGGTCGCACGACGACGGGAGCGGGTTGGGTCTGTCGATCGCCAGGGCCCTGGCCGAGCGCAACGGCGGTCGCCTGGCTCTGGTCGACGCCGCGGGCGGCACGACCATGCGCCTGTGGCTCCCCACGGCCGGGTGAGGCAGGCGCTCAGCCCACTGCCTCCGCCTCGCCCTCCGGCACCGGGTCGGTGACCCGTTGGTGCTTGGGGGTGCGCGCCGCCGCGGGCCCGGCGACATCGATCGCTCCGTTGACGTACTGGCTCACCAGCGCGCCGACGGACCGGGTGGCGGCGTCGATCCGCGGCACCTCCGGGCGGCCGAACAGGTAGCCCTGGCCGAGGTGGACGCCGAGCGCGGCGAGCTCGGTGCGCTGGTGGGAGTCCTCGATGCCCTCGGCGCACACCAGCGCACCGACCTCCTCGGCCCACGACGTGATCGCGTGGATCACCGCCCGGTGGTAGAGCGCCTCGTGACCCTGCACCAGGCTGAGGTCGAGCTTGATGATCTCGGGCTGCAGCCGCAGCATCCGGTCGAGGTTCGAGTGGCCCTTCCCCCAGTCGTCGATGGCGATGGCGCAGCCGCGCAGTCGCAGGGCCTGCAGGAGCTCGTCGGTGCCGGGCAGGTGGTCGACGTCGCCGTGCTCGGTGATCTCGAGGATGTAGCCGTGCAGGTCGGCCGGCAACAGCTCGTGGGCCCGCGCGGTCACCAGCGTGTCGAGGGTGATGTTGAGCGCGAGCATCCGGTCCGGCCGCTTGAGCTTGAGGGCGGCCTTGAGCGCCATGATCTCCAGCTCGTGGCCGCGACCGAGCCGGTGCGCGGACTCGAAGGCGGTCAAGGTGTCCTGGCCGCCGAACCGGCTCAGTGCCTCCTCGGCGACGATCTCGCCGGTGGTGATGTCGACGATCGGCTGCAGCACGATCGTGGGCTTCGGCAGGTCCTCGTCGGCCCGCGTGTCGGCGAGCACCACCCGGTTTCGGCCGGCGCGTTTTGCCCGGTAGAGCGCCTCGTCGGCCGCGGCCACGGCGGTCCCGGGCTCGGTCTCGGGGTCCCACAGGGCGATGCCCGCCGAGAAGGTCTGGTCGTGCGGGGTCGCCATGCGCAGCTCGTCGAGCCGCAGCCGTGCGTCGATGGGGGAGAGGCCGGGCAGCAGGAGCGCGAACTCCTCCCCGCCGTACCGGGCGAGGAACTCGCCGCCCGCCAGCAGGCCCGACCAGACCCCGACGGCCTCCCGCAGCAGCTGGTCGCCGGCCTGGTGGCCGTGGGTGTCGTTGTAGCGCTTGAAGTGGTCGAGGTCCACCATCGCGACGCACAGCGGGGTATCGGACTCGCGGGCGCTCTGGCAGACGCGGGTGAGCTCGTGGTCCCAGGTACGACGGTTCGGCGCGCCCGTGAGCGAGTCGGCCCGCGCCAGCGCCGCGAGCTGCACGGCCTGCTCCGAGACGGTCGCGAGCAGCCCGGCCATCCGCGCGAGCACGAGCAGCGTGAGGGCGATCGAGGCCACGCCGGTGACCGCCCACGACTGCGGACCGCCGGTCAGGCCGTCGATGAGCAGCGTGACGGCCGGCAGGACCAGGCCGCCCGCGAGGATGACCAGCCGCACGGCGCCCGGGATGCGTGGCTCGTGCTCGGGGAGCGGCTCCGACGCGTCGCGCATCGACGGCACCCACGCGGCGACGGCGACCAGGACGTAGCCGCCGAGCCACAGCATGTCGAGACCGACCCACGGCATCGTGGCGTCGGTGGTGACCGAGGCGACGTTCCAGAGCACGTCCGCGAGCGCCTTGACGCCGACCGCGGCCGTCAGCAGCTCCACCGAGACGGTGCGGGCTCCCGGCATCGCCCACTGGCGGACCAGCAGCGCGATCAGCAGGACGTCCATCAACGGGTAGGCCGACGCGACCAGCTTGCCCGCGAGGTTGAGGCTGGAGTCCTGGGTGATCGGGTCCACCACGAACACCGCGGTCATCACACCGGCACCGGTCGCGATGATGGCGGCGTCGAGCAGGGCGGTGAGGTCGCCGCGGGACCTGCGACCGCGGGCCATCGCGAGGAAGCCGGCGCCGATCAGCAGGTAGCCCGCGAGCGACAGCACGTCGGACGGCAGCGGGTAGAACGTCGCGTGCAGCACGTTGTCCTCGACGACCGTGACGACGTCGGCCAGCGCCCACGCACCGAAGCCGAGGACGACGCGGACCCACGGCTCCGGCCGGCTCGGCCGGTGCTTGCGCAGGCCGAGGTAGGCCCACAGGATCGAGGCCGCCCCCACCGCGGCGTACCAGCCGTCGCGGGCCGGCCCGTCGGGAGAGACCGGGTAGGTCAGGACGAGTGCGACCAGGGTCGCCAGCACCACCCCCGCTTGGCGGAAGCTGAGATCCACGTTCCCGTGTATGGGGGCGGGGCGGCGCGCGCGCCGGGATTTCGGGAACGACCCGTTTCGACGAGTCCGGATGACGCCCGGGCGCCGGCGGGAGACCCGGGTCCGCCGCGGGTCCGCCGCGGTGGCCCGCCCCCGACACCCGGGATGCCGGGGACGGGCCCGATGTGCGGTGCGCCGGCACCCGCAGGTTTAGAGCACTGGCGCCGCGGCCGCACAGGGGGGCGTACCCACCGTATGGATCGGTACGCCTCGCAATTCACACCCCGACAGGCGCCCGAGCCCGTTCAGAGCGGCGAGAGGTCGTACGCCGGCAGCCACTCGTCGAGCAGCGCGGACCTGCCGGTGCGCAGGCGTACGACGTAGACGACGCGACCCAGCCACGACCCGTCGTCGGACCGTCGCCACTCGACCAGCAGGCCCGGCCTGCGCTCGCCGGACCCGTCGGCGGGTGCGAGCACCCAGCAGTGCCGACCGGTCAGGGGCGGCGGGTCGACGCCGGGCGTGTCCGTCCGCGGGCCGGGGCCGGCCTCCGAAGGCGGCCCGTCCGATCGCGGTGGTTCCGCGGCGGTTCCGGTCCACCACGCCGCCGCAGGAGCGAGGCCCGGTGGTGGGACACCGGGCTCGGCCGAGCCGGATGCGGACGACGGCCGGCTCAGGGCGACGCGCTGGTGCATCGGGATCCCCGACCCGCGCTTGTTCATCCCGCCCGCCATGGCACCAGTGTCGCAGACGGATCGAACACGTGTTCGACGACTTCCGACGTCGCTTCGCGGGTCGATTCTCGGCGTGTGATGCCGGCGATCGACCCGGCTTCGGTGGATTCGTGGAGCATCCTCGGCACCAGGCGCCGGAGATGTTCCACGAACCCGCGCGATGGCACAGGGGGGTAGGTCGTCAGGGCGCGGCGGCCTCCGGGGCGCGGCGCAGGTGCGCGATGCAGCGGCTGGGCTCGACGAGCGGCTCGAGGGTGTCCGCGGCCACCGGCGCCCGGGTCTGTTCGAGGACGCCGCGGATCAGGCCGAGGTGGACCGAGCAGACCAGGTGGTCGTGCCCCTCGGCGACCTCCAGGAACGGGCAGTGGCTGACCTCGAGGCGAAGCGAGTCCGGCTCGTCCACGACGTGGGAGTCGAAGCCCATCGTGTCGAGCGTGCCGACGAGGGTGTCCAGTGCTGCGGACTCCGCCGGCCGCTCGAAAGGCTCGGGTGCGGGGGAGAGGTAGCGGCCCCAGGCCTGTCCCGCCAGCTCCGCAGAGGCGGCCGGGTCGGGCAGCTGGTCGGCGAGCATCGAGGTGAGGATGTCCGCGAGCAGGCGGTAGCTGCGGTGGGCCACTCCGGGCGCGGCCGCGGCTGCGGCGTACAGCACCTTCGGACGGCCGGGCGTCGTACGCTCCTCCCGGCGCCGGCGCACCAGGCCGTCCTCGGTCAGCCCGTCGAGGTGGAAGCGGGCCGAGTTCGCGTGCAGCCCCAGCCGCGTCGCCGCCGCGGCCGCGGTCATCGGCTCGCCGGCGTCCTGGAGCAGCGCCAGCACCCGGGCGCGCGTGGGTCCCAGCCCGCGCGCCGGGTCGTCGCCTCGCTGCTCGCCCTCGGCTGTCATCAGGGTCATGCTCGCACGCCCCCCTGGCCTCGAGCCGCGGGCGCGGCGGGGTGCCGACGGCCGGGCTCAGCCAACGCTGGGCAGCGCAGGCCGCTGGTGCGCCAGCCGGTAGTCGCGGATCCACCGGTTGCCGTGCTGGGAGACCCACGAGTGCGAGGCGAGGTCGCGGGTCGGGTCGCGTCGTACGGCGGCGGGCCGCGGCACGGGACGTGACTCCAGCCCGCGACTGAGCAGCTCGACGCCCAGCCACTCGACGGCGTCGACCCCGAAGCGGGTCCGGCCGTCGCCGGTGACCAGGACCGGCACGGTCTCCTTGCCGGTGTCGCGCCACTGGTCGGTCCAGGCGGCGCGCAGCCGGAATGCGGTCAGGGTGACCGGGCTGCCGGCGAGGTCGACGGCGTAGCCCCACTCGCGGACCGGCTCGCTGCGTGAGGAGCCGCTCCGGAGCGCGTCGGCGAGCAGGATGCGCACCACCTCGGTGTCGCCGAGGTCGACGCCGTGCATCCAGAACGCCTCGAACAGCAGCTGCCGGACCTGGTCGGCGACCCCCGCGACGTAGGCCTCGGCGTAGGCGGCCACCGCCACGCGGGTGTAGGGGACGAAGCCGGCCAGCGCGTAGGGGAGGTCCTCGCCGGGCAGCAGCTGGGCGAGCACCGTGTCCATCTCCTCGTGCAGGCACTCGAACCGCACGGAGCTGTCGGTGAAGCGCCGCGGTCGCCACGGCTCGTGCTCGACGGCCCGGAAGTCGACCTGCATCCCGTCGGTGGCGAGCACGGCGGCTCGTCGGGCGGCGAGGTAGCTCCACGGGCAGTTGAAGTCGCCGTACAGCACGATCCGGTCGGCGGGCTGCTGGGTCATGGTGCCTCCTCGGTGGTCTTCGTGTATTCGTTTTTACAAGTCATTCGTCTAAAGTGCAAGAGGCGACTATCGACAGCTGAGGAAGGAGCGCCGGCGATGACCTACGTGATCGGGGAGCCGTGCATCGACGTCAAGGACAAGGCGTGCGTGGACGAGTGCCCGGTGGACTGCATCTACGAGGGCGAGCGATCGCTCTACATCCACCCCGACGAGTGCGTGGACTGCGGCGCGTGCGAGCCGGTGTGCCCGGTGGAGGCGATCTACTACGAGGACGACCTGCCCGCGGACCGCGAGCCCTACAAGGACGACAACGCGCGGTTCTTCACCGAGACGCTGCCGGGCCGGAGCGAGCCGATCGGGTCGCCGGGCGGGGCCGCGAAGCTCGGGGCCTTCGAGACCGACACCCCGCTGGTGGCGTCCAGGCCGCCCCGGGAGGAATGAGCGGGCGCGCAAACAGTCACTCCGGGCCGGTGTCGCGACCGGTCGCGCAGGACTACCGTCGCGTCGTGAGCACCCCCCACCCCGCCACGGCGTAAGGCCACTTCACGGGCCGCTTCTCGCAGGCGCTGGCGCGGCCGTTCGCGGACATCGTCGGCCTCGTCGCCGGGCAGCGGGTGCTCGACGTCGGCTGCGGTCCCGGCGCGCTGACCGAGACCCTGGTCCAGGCCCTCGGCGCGTCCGCCGTGTCGGCGGTGGACCCCTCGGAGGCGTACGCCGCGGCCGCCCGTGCCCGGCTGCCCGGCGTCGACGTACGACGCGCGTCGGCGGAGGACCTGCCGTACGATGACGCGACCTTCGACGCCGCCCTGGCGCAGCTGGTCGTGCACTTCCTCGCCGACCCGGTCGCGGGCCTGCGGGAGATGGCTCGGGTCACCAAGCCGGGCGGCGTCGTCGCGGCCTGCGTCTGGGACAACGCCGGCGGGGCGGGTCCGCTCTCGCCGTTGTGGCGCGCGGCGCAGGAACTCGACGCGTCCGTCCGGGACGAGTCGGGTGGGGCCGGCGCCCGGGCGGGGCAGCTGGCCGAGCTCGCGCGCCAGGCGGGGCTGGGGGATGTCGAGTCGGCACGGCTCACCGTCGAGGTGCCCTTCGCGACGTTCGACGAGTGGTGGGGGCCGCTGACGCAGGGCGTCGGGTCCGGCGGCGCCTACGTGACCGGTCTCGGGGAGGCTCATCGGGTCGAGCTCGGCGCGCTGCTCGAGCGCACGCTGGGGCCGGCACCGTTCACCGTGACCGCCTCGGCGTGGTCGGTCCGGGCCGAGGTCGCCCGCACAGGAGGTAGTCCATGAACCAGGAGCACGAGGCCGCCGACACCTTCCGGCGCCTGCACGACACCGGGTGCTTCGTGATGCCGAACCCGTGGGACCTCGGCAGCGCACGGGCGCTGGAGCAGCTCGGCTTCAAGGCACTGGCCACGACGAGCGCCGGCTTCGCCTGGACGTTGGGCCGTGCCGACAACCACGTCACGCGCGACGAGGCCCTCGAGCACCTGCGGCTCGTGGCCGGCGCGGTGCAGGTGCCGGTGAACGCCGACTTCGAGGGCGGCTACGCGGTCGACCCCGAGGGCGTCGAGGCCAACGTGGGACTCGCCGCCCGCACCGGGATCGCCGGGCTCTCCATCGAGGACTCCTCGGGGGACCCGGCCGCACCGCTCTTCGACTTCGGGCTGGCCGTCGAGCGGGTCGCAGCCGCCCGCCGGGCGATCGACGAGAGCGGCACCGGCGTGGTCCTCACGGGTCGGTCCGAGGGGTTCGTCGTGGGTCTGCCCGACCTCGACGAGACGATCCGTCGGCTGCGGGCGTACGCCGAGGCCGGCGCCGACTGCCTCTATGCACCCCGGATCTCGACCCTGCAGGAGGCGGCCGCCATCGTCGAGGCCGTCGCGCCGAAGCCGGTGAACCTGCTGATCAACGCGCCGTTCGCCACGGTCGAGGAGGCCGCCGGGGTGGGGGTACGACGGATCAGCGTGGGTGGCACTCTCGCCCGGGCCGCTTGGCGCGGGTTCCTCGGCGCCGCGAGGGAGATCGCCGAGGAGGGCACGTTCGCGTGCTTCGAGGGGCTGCCGGACGTCGACGGTCTGCTCGGACGCTGAGGGCGCGCCCGGCAGCACCACGATGCCGAGGAGCCCTAGGTGGAGCAGCTGTGCACGAGCGGGTCCTCGCCCGCGCGACGCGCAGTGGCGACGGGGACTCGTTGCCGTTTGACACAGCGTCGGAATCGCGGCAGGTGCCAGGTTGCTGCTCCGGCACGTCTGCCAACCTTCCTCAAGGCGAGTCCTCGTCGCCTCACCATCATCAAACCTCGGGTTCGCCACCGGGCACAGGGCCTGGGGGCCCGAGCCGGTGGGCGGATGGTCCCCTCCGCGGCCATGAGGGTTCTCCCGGCGGGCGTCCTGCGGTAGCAAGGGAGAGGGGCCCGCTGGCCTCACGCCCGCGAGACCGAGGAGCTGCTCGATGAACGAGGTCGCGATCGAAGTCGTCCCCGTCGAGGTTCGTGAGGAAACGAACCTGATCCTCGGGCAGGCGCACTTCATCAAGACGGTGGAGGACCTCTACGAGGCCCTGGTCGGCACCTCGCCGCACCTGCGGTTCGGGATCGCCTTCTGCGAGGCGTCGGGAGCTCGCTTGGTACGAAGTGCCGGCAATGACCCGGACCTCGTCGACCAGGCGGTGCAGCACGCGCTGGCGATCGGCGCCGGCCACTCGTTCGTCGTACTCCTGCGCGAGGGGTTCCCGGTCAACGTCCTCAACCAGGTGAAGGCGGTCCCGGAGGTGTGCGGGATCTACTGCGCGTCGGCCAACGCGGTCCAGGTGCTGGTGGCCCGCACCGGGCAGGGCCGCGGCATCCTCGGCGTCGTCGACGGGGAGCCGCCGGTCGGCGTGGAGGACGAGGACGACGTACGGGCCCGCAAGGCGCTGCTCCGCGACATCGGCTACAAGCTCTGAGCCTCGGCGGTGAGCTGAGCGGAGAGGCGCTCGGTGAGGCCGGCGAGCTCGTCGCTCCACGTGACCGGGATGCTGTGGGGGTCGTGGAGCGCGGTCGTCTCGGCGGGCAGCCTGGCCAGGTCGCGGCGGACGCGTTCCCTGACCGTGGGGAGACCCTCGGTCATCGTCGCCCGGCCGCCGGCCATCACCGGCACGAGCAGCGGCTCGAGACCCGGGGGAGCGGCCTCGTCGGCGAGGGCGATGACGTCGTGCGCGGACTCCCAGGACCGCTAGATGTGATGACCAGGCACGTTGGTCGAGCACCTGCGACGACACGGTCTGATGTCGTGGATGGGTGAAGGCCTCCCGATGTGAAGTGGAGCTGTCTAGAAACCGCTTCACGCCCAGGAGGCCTTCGTGTCCCACGCTACCCACTCCAACGCCGCCCTGACCCCTCGTGCCCGGCTTAAGCTCGCGCGTCTCATCGTCGACCACGGCTGGCCACCGGCTCGAGCCGCTGAGCGCTACGACGTGTCGTGGAAGACCGCCTCGAAGTGGGCCGACCGTTATCGGTCGGAAGGGGCGGCCGGCATGCTTGACCGGTCCTCGGCTCCGCACCGGCAACCCAACCGCACTCCAGTTCCGGTGGTGCGCAAGATCGTGCACCTGCGCTGGAAGCAGCGGCTCGGCCCGGTTGAGATCGGCGACCGGCTCGGCATGCCGTCCTCGACCGTGCACGCGGTATTGGTCCGGTGCCGGCTCAACCGGCTCACCCACATCGACCGCGCCACCGGCGAACCGATCCGCCGCTACGAACACGAGAAGCCCGGCGACTTGATTCACGTCGACGTCAAAAAGCTCGGCCGTGTTCCCGACGGGGGCGGTTGGCGCTACGTCGGCAAACAACAAGGGGACAAGAACCGCTCCGCGACCGCGGTGCGCACCGGCGGGCCTAAGAACAAGCACCACCAGCCACTGATCGGGACCTGCTACTTGCACACGGTCATCGATGACCACTCCCGCGTCGCCTACGTCGAGGCTCACGATGACGAGACCAAGGAGACCGCGACCGAGGTCCTCAAGAACGCGGTCGCCTGGTTCGCCGAACGCGGCGTCACCGTGCAGCGGGTCTTGTCCGATAACGGCGGCTGCTACAAGTCGCACCTGTGGCGCGACACCTGCGCCGATCTGGGCATCACCGCGAAGAAGACGCGGCCCTACCGACCGCAGACGAACGGGAAGATCGAGCGGTTCCACCGCACGTTGGCCGAGGGCTGGGCGTTCAAGAAGTTCTACAACTCCGAGTCAGCCCGGCTGGCGGCTCTGCCAGCATGGGTCCACGAGTACAACCACCACCGGCCCCACTCAGCAATCGGGAAGGCCGCACCCATCACCAGGTTGGACAACCTGGCTGGTCATCACAGCTAGACCTGCTTCGCGCCGGGCGCGGTGACCTTCCCGGCGGAGAGCTTCATGACGGGCCGGTCGCCGACCGCGACCAGCTTGTAGGCGGAGTCGAAGGACGGTGCGTCCCAGGAGACGCCCATCTTGGTCCCGATCCCGAACGTGTCGATCGGCGCGCCCTGCCCGACGAGTCCGGCGATCGAGTGGTCGTCGAGCCCGCCGCTGGCCATGATCCGGGCGCCGGCGTACCCGGCGGCGTCGAGCATGCCGCGCGCGAGGACCGCCTGCTCGCCGAGGTCGCCGGAGTCCAGCCGGATCCCGAAGCCGTCCGCGGGCAGGCAGAGGTCGGTCGCCACCTCGATCGCGTGCCGGACCCCGGCGCTCGTGTCGAAGGTGTAGACCAGGAAGACGCTGCGGTCAGGGAAGTCCTCCGCGAAGGCGGCGAACGCCTCGACCTCACTGGGGAACGCCTGGACGTAGGAGTGCGCCATCGTGCCGACCGCGCTGAGTCCGAACGTGCGGGCGGCCTCGACGTAGCTGGTGGCGTCGAAGCCGGCGATCGCGCTCGACCGGGCGACGACGAGGGCCGCCTCGATCCCGTGGGTACGGCGGGCGGCGAAGTCCACGAGCGTGGCGTGCGGCGCCGCGAGCCGGCAACGCGCCGCCTTGCTCGCGATGGCGGTGGCGAAGGTGACCTGGTTGAGCAGCAGGGTCTCCACGAGCTGGGCCTCGGGCAGTGGTGCGGTCACCTCGAGGATGGGTTCGCCGGCGAAGACGATCGTCCCCTCGGGCACCGCGCGCACGTCGCCGGTGAAGCGGATGCTCGCCAGCTCGGCCAGGTCGCCGGTGGTGAAGCCGAGCTCGTCGTGGAGGTAGTCGAGGTCGTCGCCGGTGAGCGAGTAGTCCTCGAGGAGGCGCAGGCAGGACTCGAGTCCCGCGGCCACCAGGAACCCGCGGTCGGGAGGGAGCTTCCGGACGAACAGGCTGAAGGTGGCCGGCGCGGTCATCTCGCGGCGCAGGTAGCTCGCCGCCATGCGGAGCTCGTAGAGGTCCGTGCACAGGCCTCGACCGGGACCCGGCCCAGGTGTCGCCATGAGGCCAGGGTCGGCTCACCCCCCGGGGACGCGGGAGAGGCGAAAGCCCCGAAGCGGCGGTGGCCGCTGTGCTGAGGACCTGGCTCGTTGCCCGACCCCCCGGCCTCAGACGGGTCTCTTGCGGCGTGTCTGTCGGGTCGGTCGCGCGATGGGTGGGTTGCTGACCTCGGCCCACACCTCGTCGAGGGAGAGACCGACGACGTCCACGATCGCGGCGACGGTCGAGAAGGCCGGCGTTGCGATGCGTCCGGACTCGATCTTGCGCAGAGTCTCTGGCGAGACGCCCGCATCGAGCGCGACATCGAGCATCGGGCGCTGCGCTCGAGCGCGCCGGAGGACGGCCCCCAGGCGCCTGCCGCGCTCGATCTCGGCGGGAGTGAGGGGCAGTCTGACCATGTACCAATACTAGTACCGGTATAACATGGCCGGGATAGTTATCGGCACGAGGAGGCTGCCCGGGATGATCGAGATCCTGAATCAGACCCAGGTGGGACGCGCCCGGGTCACCGGCGCCCTGGTGGCCGACATCCTGCAGACCTTGAAGCGCGGGAGTGCGGTGGGCACGAGCCTCTTGGACCTCGACGTCTGGGCCCGAGACCTGATCCTCGAGGCCGGTGCGCAGTCCTGTTACGTCGACTACGAACCGTCCTTCGGGCGCGGGCCGTTCGGCCACTACGTGTGCACGGCGGTCAACGACGCCGTCCTCCACGGGCGGCCCCACGACTACCGCCTGGCCGACGGCGACGTGCTGACCCTCGACCTGGCCATCGTCAAGGACGGCGTGGCCGCCGACTCGGCCATCAGCTTCATCGTCGGCGACACCCGACCTCCGGAGAGCGTCGCCCTGATCGAAGCCACCGAACGTGCCCTGGCGGCCGGCATCGCTGCCGCAAGGCCCGGGGCCCGCATCGGCGACCTCTCGCACGCCATCGGCACCGTCCTCACCGAGGCGGGATACGCGATCAACACCGAGTTCGGCGGGCACGGCATCGGGACCACGATGCACCAGGACCCGCACGTCCCCAACGCGGGACGCCCCGGCCGGGGATACCGGCTGCGAGCAGGCCTGCTTCTCGCCCTGGAGCCGTGGGTCATGGCGGACACCGACGAGCTCGTCGTCGACACCGACGGGTGGACGCTACGCAGTGCGACCGGTTGCCGGACCGCGCACAGCGAGCACACGATCGCCATCACCGACGACGGCGCCGAGGTGCTCACGCTGCCCGCCGCCTGAGGCCGCCGCCGTCCTGATGCCAGGTCCGCGTTTC
>JBQCEF010000366.1:0-7935 GCA_051960495.1 Nocardioides sp.
GAGGGCGGCCCCGGCCTCGACCGCCGCCGCGCGGCAGGTGGTCAGCTCGCCGCCGGCCCACCCGAGCACGGCGTCGGCGCTCAGGGCGGCCGCAGCGGCGTCGTCGGCGAGAGCCGCCGGCAGCGCCGTCTCGGCACGCTCGGCGAACGTGTGCAGCAGCCGGCGCACCTCGGTCTCGCCGCCCTGGGCGCGCCGGTGCAGGGTCCGGCTGTGGTCGTTGACCCAGTCCTCGATGCGGGCGAACCGGTCGGTCTGGAACAGGTGCTGGAGCACGTCGTGGCGTTCCTGGCTCGAGGCGTGCAGGAAACGCTGGAACTCGCCCTGCGGAAGCATCGCCACCTGCTGGAACTGGGCGGCGCGCATGCCGATGAGCTCGGTGACCATCAGGCCCACCTCGGCGGCGCGCGAGGTCAAGAAGTGCTCGCCGCCGCCGGTCGTCTCGGTCATCGACGCGGACGCCTTCTCGGTGACCGTGCCGGTGCCGCGCCGCTTGGGACGGCTCCACTCGGGGGAGCGGCGGATCCGGAAGGAGCGCTCGCGAACGCTGAACTCGAGCACCACCTCGGGCGCGGTGTCGTCGTCGGCGTGCTGCGACCGCAGCGCCTTCACGCCCCGCACGCCCGGCACCGCGCCGTAGAGCGCGAAGCTGACCGCGTCGAGGATGCTGGTCTTGCCCGCGCCGGTCGCTCCCGAGAGCAGGAACAGCCCGGCGTCGTTCAGCGCGTCGAAGTCGACGGTCTCGGTCCCCGCGAACGGGCCGAACGCGGTGACGCTCAGGCTGTGCAGGCGCATCAGCCGGCCGCCTGCGCTGAGGCCGCCGGGCCGGCGACGTCGACGGGTGCGTCGGCGTCCTCGTTGACCCGGCAGGAGTCGCAGGCGAGCTGGAGCAGCAGCTGCTCCTCGGTGGTCGCCTCGAGCTCGCGCACCTCGGCGATGAAGCCGAGCGCGATGTCGAGGTCGCTGCGCCCGTCGACGCGCGGCATCACCGGTCCCTTGGTCTCCCGGCCACCCTCGGGCTCGAACGCCAGGATCAGCGCGTGCTCGAACCGGGCGCGGAGCCGCTCCATCGCGTGCAGCGGCCGCCGACGGTCGGTGAGGGTCACCTGGAGGTAGCAGTCCTCCGCGGCGGCGTGAGCCGGGTCGGTCAGCAGCGCCTCGAGGGTGCCGCGCACGGTCATCAGCCGGCGCGGCACGGGCGCCGGGACGAAGTCGGCCCGCTCGAAGCCGTCGGCGCCCAGCTCGACCAGCCAGGAGCCCTTGGCGTGGTGGGCCTCGGAGAAGGAGTAGGCGAGCGGCGAGCCGCTGTAGCGGACAGTGTCGGTCAGGGTGTGCCTGCCGTGCAGGTGGCCGAGGGCGGCGTAGTCGACGCCGGTGAACAGCGCGGTGGGGGCGATCTGAAGACCACCGACGGAGATGTCGCGCTCGCTCTCGCTGGCCATCTGCGCGCCGCTGTCGGGGTCGCCGGCGACGAACGCGTGCGCCATCACCACCGAGCGGTGGGCGCGCCGTCCGCCGAGGTCGGCGTGCACCCGGCGCATCGCCTCGGCCAGGGTCGCCTCGTGGCTGCGCGTCGTGAGCCCCCAGGCGCCGCGCACGGCGTCGGGCTCGAGGTAGGGCAGGCCGTAGACGGCGACCGGTCCGTGGGCGTCCTCGAGCACGACGGGGGTGCCGACGTCCTGCCAGCGGGTGCGCAGGTGCACCCCGGCCGCGTCGGCGAGGCGAGAGTTGAACCCGAGCCGGATCTGGGAGTCGTGGTTGCCGCTGGTCACGACCACGTCCGCCCGCGAGGCTGCGAGCCGGGCGAAGCTCTCGTCGGCGAGCTCCACCGCGTCGACGGGCGGGAGCGCCCGGTCGTAGACGTCACCGGACACCACGACGAGGTCGACCTGCTCGGACTCCACCACCTCGAGCAGGTGGTCCACGAACCCCGCCTGGGCATCCAGCAGCCCCACCCGGTGGAAGGACCGTCCCAGGTGCCAGTCGGAGGTGTGGAGGATTCGCACGTCCCCGACGCTAGAGGTCGGTGCCGACAGAACCGCCGCTCACACGCCGATGCGCTCGGGAGCGCTGTAGGTGACGAACCTCTCGGGGCCGGTGAACCCGATCGTGCAGAGGCCCGCGTTGGTGGCCAGCTCCACCGCGAGGCTGGACGGGGCGCCGACCGCGACCAGCGCCCCGACGCCGGCGGCGACGGCCTTCTGCACGATCTCGAAGCCGATCCGCCCGCTGACCGCGAGCAGGGGTACGGCGGTGGGGCGGCCGGCGAGCAGCTGCGCCCCGACGACCTTGTCGACCGCGTTGTGCCGGCCGATGTCCTCACGGACCACGACCGGGGTGCCGTCGAGCTCGAACAGCCCCGCGGCGTGCAGCCCCCCGGTGCTGTCGAACACCTTCTGCGCGGCCCGGAGCCGCTCGGGGAGCGCGTGCACGACCTCGGGCGGCACCTCCAGGCCCTCCCAGCCGGTGGCCGGTCGCACCCGGGTCAGCTCGATCACGTCGTCGATGCTCTGCGCCCCGCACACCCCGCACGCCGACGTCGCGGCGGCCGGCCCGTCGTACCGCTCCGCCGGCGCGCTGCGGGGAGGCTCCGCGAGCGTGACGGTGACGACGTTGTACTGCTGCTCGGGCGCCAACGTGACGTCGGTGCAGTAGGCCACGGTCCGCAACGACGCGGGCCCGGTGACCACACCCTCGGCGAACAGGAAGCCCGCGCCCAGCTCGAAGTCGTGGCCCGGGGTGCGCATCGTGACCGCCACCCGGCGGGCCGGGGAGCCGGGCCAGGCACAGCGGATCTCCAGCGGCTCCTCGGTGGCGAGCCGGTCCTCGCGCTGCACGGTGGTGCCGTCGCGACGCTCGTGCACACGGGTGCGCCGGGAGGGACCGGGGCGTCGGTTGGCAGGCACGTCGTCCAGCCTATATTTGCCTTGGGCAGACACGTCCGCGCGACTTCGCGGGCGGCCCTCGACGGTGGAAGGACCTGCGGTGCTCAGACCACGTCGGGGGAGTGAGCCCGACGAGGGGTGGAACAGCCCGGCGGCCTCCGCCGCGGCGCTCGCCGGCTTCCTGGGCGTCGTGTTCGTGGGCTTCACGTTGCTCGCGCTCGAGCCGCTGATGGCGATCGACGCCTACTTCAACCTCGACCCGCCGTCACCGGCGTGGGTCCCCGTCCTGCACGTGCTCGACCGGATCGGCCAGCGCGCCGTGTGCCTTCCGATCCTGGCGGTGGTGGTCGCGGCGTGCTGGCTCAAGCAGCGGTCCTGGCGCCCGCCGATCATCGCCGGCGTCGCGGTCTTCTCCCTCAACCTCATCGTCCTCATCCTCAAGGTGGGACTCGGGCGGGGGCAGCCGGCGACCGCCGACCCGTCGTTCTTCATCGGCGGGATGGCCTACCCGTCCGGCCACACGTCGAACATCGTGCTCGTCTACGGCCTGGCGGTGTACCTGCTCGGCCGCTACTACCAGGTCAGCCGGCGCACCTACGGCCTGCTCTGGAGCGCCGTGGCGCTGCTGTCGATCGTGATGGTGGTGGTGTCGATGAGCCTGAACTGGCACTGGTTCGCCGACCTCGTGGCGGGCCTGATCGTCGGCGGCATGGTGCTGGAGCTGACCGTCGCCGCCGACATCTACACCGCCAGCCGGCGGAACCCGATCACCCGCTGATGCGTCCCAGAGAAATGCTTCACACCAAGCGCAGCGCCGCGACCTTCTCGGGCCTGCTGCTGGCCGGCCTGGTCGCCGGCTGCGGCACGGCAGCGACTACGTCCGACGATCCCGCCGCCGGCGGCTCCTCGACCGCGTGGCACGGGTGCACGGCCACCGACGTCAGCCAGGCCGGCCGCCCGCTCGGCACACTCGAGAGCGGCTCGGGCGGCTCGGCGGAGGTGCGGCTGGTCGCGCCGGGCGAGGGGCCGTGCGCCGGCTCACTGGTCGCGCGCACGGACGCGGGCGTCGCCGGCGTGGACGTGTCGGACCTTGACCTCGACGCCTCCTCCGCCCACGTCGTGCACCTGCGTGGCGCGGACGGCGACGGACCCCAGGAGCTGCTGCTGGTCGAGGGCGGGGCCCATCCTAGAGGCGGGTTCCAGCCACACCTGTTCACGACGTACGGCGGGCTGCACGAGGTGACCGTCGACGGGAACCCGCTGCTGCCGTTCGTGGCCACCGACGGGGGCGGCCTGCCGGCCACCGCCCGGTGCGGGGACGGCGGGACCGTCGAGGTCCTCACCGCGACGACCAGCGAGCCCCCGGGCGTCGTCCTCGCCTGGGACGTGCAGCGCACGACGTACCGCATCGGCGACGCCGGCGTCGAGCAGATCGACAGCGAGCAGATCGAGGACCACGCCGCCGACCCGGTGCTGCGCAAGGACATGCCGCAGCTGTTCGAGCCCGACGGCTTCTTCGCGGACTGCCGCGGCTAGCTCCTCAACCCCTCGATGTCCTCGGGCCGCCGCGGCCGGGTGACCGAGATCACCTCCGAGTGCAGCGCCCACTCTTCCTTGCCCAGCCGTGCCAACGGGTCGAGCAGGCTGAACTCCGGGTGCCCGTCGACGAGCGCACGGTCGTCGACGCTGACCAGCTCGACGTTGCCGAGGATCATCGTGGAGTCGCCCAGCTCGGTCAGGCTGTGCAGCGTGCACTCGATGGAGGCCGGCGACCCGGCGACCCGCGGCGGGGCGACGCGGCTGCTGGGCTCCATGACGATGTCGAGCTGGTCGGGCTCGCTCTGGTCGGGGGCGAAGCGCGCCGCGGAGTTGTTGACCTGCTCGAGCAGCGGCGCGTGCGCGAGGTTGACCACGAACTCGCCGGTCTCACGGACGTTGCGCAGCGTGTCCTTCTTGCCGACCGAGCTGAACATCACGATCGGCGGCCGGGCGCAGGCCACCGTGTAGAACGAGTGCGGCGCCAGGTTGACCACGCCCTCGCCGTCCAGGGTCGTGACCCAGGCGATCGGCCGGGGGACCACCACCGCGGTGAGCAGCCGGTAGGTGTTGACGTCGGGGTCCCCGGTGACGAAGTCGGTGCGCATGACCCGCATCGTAGGCAGACGGCCGATGCGGTCGGTCGCGCTGTGGCAGGGTGCGGACATGAACGATGACATGGACCGCCGCGTCGAGCTGACCCGGACCGCCCTCGGTCGCTACGAGGCCGTCAACCCACGCGGCGGACGCATCGCGATCGGCACCGGTGCCGGCGCGGACGAGTCCTTCACCCCGGTCGAGCTGCTGCTCGCCGCGATCGCCGGCTGCGGTGCCGCCGACGTCGACCACATCACGGTCAAGCGCAGCGAGCCGGAGTCGTTCACGGTCACCATGACCGGGCGCAAGGTGCGCGACGAGCACGGCAACCACGTGGAGGACCTCACCCTGACGTTCGACCTCGGCTTCCCCGACGGCGAGGCCGGTGACGCCGCGCGTGCGGTCCTGCCCGAGGCCGTACGACGCTCCCACGACCGGCTGTGCACGGTGAGCCGCACGGTCGAGCTCGGCACGCCGGTCGAGACCCGGATCGGCTGACCGGCCGGGGGTCGTGACCCGGCAGCATCCTCACCGCTTGACGACGACGACTCCCTTCATGCCCATGTCGTCGTGCAGGGCGCAGATGTAGTGGAAGCGGCCGACCTTGGTGAAGGTCACCACGAACCTGGCGTCGGGAGCCATGAGGCCGGAGTGCAGGTCACCGCCCCGGTAGTCGGTCGGGTCGCCCGACGGCTGGAACAGCGCCGGCCCGGGCGGCTCGGTCCCGAACGTCACCGTGTGCGGAGCGCCCATGGACATGGTGTTGAGGAAGCGCACCTTCTGGCCACGGTGGATGACCACCTTGCGGTTGACGAAGCGCATCAGCATCGCGACGCCGTCGTCGGCGCCCGTGAGCACCCGGTGCCGGGTGCTGGCTGCTCTGGCCTGCGCCCACAGGGCCTGACCGTCCGCGTTGACGGCGTTGGTCTGCCATGCGGCCTCGGCGTCCAGGTCCGCCTGCGTGTAGGGGTAGGCGGCGCCGGCGGGCTGCACGTGCACGACGCCGCGCATCATCACCCCGTGCACCAAGCAGTAGTAGGTGAAGGTCCCCGGGTCCGGGAAGGTCAGCGAGTAGCTGGAGACCGCGGGCACGGGCAGCGGGCCGGCAGCGGTGCTCGTGGTCATCACACCCGAGTTGAAGTAGGACGTGCCGTCCATGACATGGCCGCCTTGCGGCGTGACCTGCATCGGGTCGGTCGGGTCGAGCGGGGGCAAGGTCGGCTTCGGCTTCCCTCCGTCGAAGAAGGTCACGGTGTGGATCTCCATCGAGTTCGCCTTCCAGGTGACCGTGTCACCCGCGTCGATGGTGACGTCCCCGGGCAGGAAGCGCTGGCCCTGGATCGCCATGTCGTCGGTCTGCGACCCGACGAGCACCGTCCAGGCCACCGGAGCACCCAGCGCCGGCGCGGCGCCGGCAACGGCCCCGAGCGTCGCGGGCATGAGCAGAGCGACGAGTGCGAGCAGGGCACGACCCGTCCGTGACAGCGTTCTGATCCCCATGAGGCTCTCCTGTGCGGACCTCGCGCCGGTGGTTGCCGTCCCCGCTCGCAAGGTCCGTGGAGAGGCGAGAGGCGACAGGTCGCTCTTCCCCCTCGGACATGTGTACGCCGCAACCATTGCGTGTCGCCATAGCCTCATCGGGGCAGCCGGTTCTGCCCGGTTCGTCACCGGGCCGCGGTGAGCACCTCGACCAGGTCGCGCATCCGTTCGAACACCACCGCCCCGTCGGCGGCGAGCCGGTCACCCGACGTGAGGCCGCCCGCGAACCCGTAGGCCGTCATCCCGGCCGCGACCGCCGCCTGCACGCCGTACACGCTGTCCTCGATCACCACGCACCGGGCGGGCGGCACGCCCATCCGGTCCGCGGCGTGCAGGAACAAGTCGGGAGCGGGCTTGCCGTGCTCGACCTCGGTGGCGCTGAAGATCCTGCCCGCGAACCGGTCGTACATCCCGGTGAGGCCGAGCGTGCGGCGCATCCGCCCGTGGCTGCCGCTCGACGCGACGCAGACCGGAAGCCCCGCCCGGTCGAGCTCGTCGAGGAGGTGCTTGACGCCCTCGACCGCGCACAGCTCGCGCTCGAACGCTGCGTGCACCTCGGTGGTGGAGCGCTCGTCGTACTCGAGCATTGCTTCGGCACCGAGCCGCTGCTCGATCTCACCGAGCTGGAACTCCGTGGAGCGGCCCATCCAGCGCGCGACGACCTGCTCGGCGGTGTGCGGCCAGCCGAGCTCGGTGAGCACCCGCGCTTCCCACCGACGGTCAGCCGCTCGCTGTCGACGAGCACGCCGTCACAGTCGAAGATCACCAGGCCGGGGGAGCGGGTCACGTGTTCGCTCCGCGGGCCGCGACGGGCCACCGGTCGACGAGCTCGCCGTTGCGGACGACGTGGAGGTCGTCGGCGAGGTTGACCGCGGTGCACACGTGGTTGGGTACGACGCGCACGCGGTCTCCGATCTCGGGGAGGGGACCGGCACCGACCCACTCGGCGACGGCGTGGTGCTCCGACAAAAGCACGACCCTCGCGTCGGGGTGGTCGAGCAGCCGGCCGTAGCCGGTGGTCCAGGCGGCCCGGTCCGCGCCGAGGGCCTTGCTCCCGGAGTCGAGGACGACCCTGCCGCCGGAGTGGCTGACCACGGTGGCGACGCAGGTGAGCGCGACGTGATCGGGCGCGACGGTGCCGAGCTCCCACTGCTGCGCGTCGCCGAACACGTAGACGCCGGGCCGCATCTCGGTCATCGTCCCGGCCGCGACGGCCGCGGCCGTGGGGGTCGACCCGCCGCTGACGACCCGCGGCACGATCCCGACCTCGCGCAGGGCCGCGGCGCCCGCGGCGAGTGCGCTCGCCTCCTGGCCGGCGACGTCGGCGGTGACGCCGGGGGAGTAGCTGTGCCCGGGGAACGTGAACACTCCGGCGACGTCG
>JBQCEF010000367.1:0-13246 GCA_051960495.1 Nocardioides sp.
CGCGGCCCGTGCCGCCGGCACCTACCCCGAGCCGACGGCGCCGTGCGCGGTGCTGGCCGGCCACGTCGCGGTCGACCCCGCCGCGATGGACCGGTGCACCGTCGACGGCGAGACCGTGGTGCCGCAGCCCGGCGGCTTCTACGGCGGCTGGGTGACCTCCTCGATCGTCGGCCCGTTCAAGGGCGGCCCCGGCACCCACGGCTGGTGAGAGCCGGCAGCTCAGGTGCTCGAGGCCCCGGCGGGACGGGGCGCGCCCCAGCCGCGCCGCATCGCCAGCACCCGCCAGCCGAAGCACATCACCGCGGCGGGCACCGCCACGGCGGCGGGGGCCAGGCCCGCCTTGACGCCGACCACCGCGGCGCCGGCACCGACGAGCGCGGGGGTCGCGTAGAGCTCGCCGCGCAGCACGACCGGGACGCGGCCGGCCAGCAGGTCGCGCAGCACCCCTCCGCCGATGGCGGTCAGCAGCCCCATGAGCGCGGCCGGCACCGGTCCGAGGCCGTAGGAGAGCGCCTTGAGCGCGCCCGTGACGCAGAACAGGCCCAGCCCCGCGGCGTCGAAGACGTTGACCACCCGCTCGCGCCGGCCCAGCGCCGGGTGGAACCAGAAGGTGACCAACCCCGCCGCCGGCGGCACCAGCAGGTAGCGCCAGTCCGCGAGCGCGGCGGGCGGCACCGCGCCGATGAGCACGTCGCGGGCGAAGCCGCCACCGAGGCCGGTGATGCCCGCCAGCACCAGGACCCCGAACATGTCGAGGTCCTTGCGGACGGCGACCAGCCCTCCGGAGATCGCGAAGACGAAGATCCCGACGAGGTCGAGGACGACGAGCACGAGACTCGGTTCGGGAGTGGTCGCGGGCATGGCCGCAAGGTTAGTCATCTCCCACGCCACAACGCGCGCACCGACTACCCGCTGCGGCCCGCCTGCTGAAGTAGGCTCAGCCGCACGAGAAGAAGACATGAGGAGCGGACGCCGGTCATGGAGGATCAGGACCTCACGCTCGTGGGTCTGACCGAGGACAAGTCGAGGCTGGTCCTGGTCAGTGCCGCGGGCGAGAAGTTCACCCTTCCCGCCGACGACGCGCTCCGGGCCGCCCTCCGTGGTGACCACGCCCGACCCGGCGAGTTGGAGACAAAGATGGAGAGCGCCTTGCGTCCCCGCGACATCCAGGCACGCATCCGCGCGGGCGAGACCCCCGAGAGCGTGGCTGCGGCCGCCCAGACGACCATCGACAAGATCATGGGCTACGCGACCCCGGTGCTGGCCGAGCGTGCCCACATCGCCGACCGGGCCCAGCGCGCCTCGGTCCGGCGCAAGGGCGGCGAGGGGTCGAGCCGGCTGCTCGGCGACGCCGTGGCCTCGGTCCTGCGCGAGCGCAACGTCGACCCCGAGAGCGTGGCCTGGGACGCGTGGCGCCGCGAGGACGGCCGGTGGACCCTGGTCGCCGACTTCGACGCGGGCGCCGGCGCGAAGCGCGCCGAGTTCGTCTTCGACGCGCCCGGCCGCTACGTGGTCGCCGAGGACGACGAGGCCCGCATCCTGGTGGGCGAGGCGGTCGCGGCGAAGCCCCCCGCGCGCGGTTCGGGGTCGGGCCGACGGCTGTCCGCGGTCGGGTCGGCCGACGAGGAGCTGCCGCTCGGCGAGGACGCGATCGAGCTGGTCAACGAGCCGCCCGCGGCGGCCGGCCGGCAGTCGGAAGCGGCGAAGCCGTCGCCCGAGCCCTCACCCCACGGTGACGAGCTCCTCGACGCACGCGGCGACGCCGACTGGATGGCGACCCAGGCCACCGACCGACCGGCCCGCACGAGCCGGCCCGAGGACGAGCCGGCCGACGAGCGCCCCGCCGACGCTGCCGGCGAGGCTCCGGCGGCCGCGACGGAGCCGGAGCCGGCTCCCGAGCCCGCGCCCGAGGCCGAGCCGGAGCCGGTCCGCAAGCCCGCCAGGAAGAATCGCGGGCGCGCGTCGGTCCCGAGCTGGGACGAGATCATGTTCGGCGGCGGCAAGCAGGAGTGAGCCGCCCGGCCGGGGGCACTGCATGACCGACCCGGCCGCCGTTGCGTGACGGGAGTCGCCCCGCCGGACACTGGACACGAAGTTACCGTTCGGTAATCATGGTCCGACGGACCCCTACCTGCGGATGGCTGCCATGTCGTACTTCGTCACCGGCGCGACCGGCTTCATCGGTCGCCACCTCGTCCAGGAGCTGCTCGACAACCACGACGGCGAGATCTTCGTCCTGGTCCGCCCGTCGTCACGGCCACGGCTCGACGCCCTGATCCGCACCTGGGGCGACGCCGCCTCCCGGGTCACCCCGGTCGAGGGCGACCTCGGCGAGCCGAACCTCGGTCTCACGAAGAAGTGGGTCGGCGAGCACCGCGGCCACATCGAGCACTTCTTCCACCTGGCCGCCATCTACGACATGACCGCGTCCGCCGAGCTCAACGAGCAGCTCAACGTCGGCGGGACCCGTCACGCGATCGAGCTGGCCGCCGCGCTCGACGCGGGCGCCTTCCACCAGGTCTCCTCGGTGGCGGCGGCGGGCGACTACCACGGCACCTTCGACGAGACGATGTTCGACGTCGGCCAGGGGCTGCCATCGGCGTACCACCGCACCAAGTTCGAGTCCGAGCGGATCGTCCGCGAGGAGTGCACCGTGCCGTGGCGGGTCTACCGCCCCGCGGTCGTCGTCGGGCACTCCGAGACCGGGGCGATGGACAAGATCGACGGGCCCTACTACTTCTTCCCGCTGTTCAAGCGGCTGCGGGACACGCTGCCCGCGTGGCTGCCGCTGATGGGACTCGACCTCGGTGACACCAACGTCGTGCCGGTCGACTACGTGGCGAAGGCGATGGACCACATCGCGCACCGCCCCGGCCTCGACGGCCAGGCCTTCCACCTGGTCAACCCCGACCCGCAGCCGACGGTCGAGGTGGTCAACACGTTCGCGGCCGCGGCCAAGGCCCCGACCTTCACGGTCCCCTTCGACCGTCGCGTCACCGGCGTGCTGCCGACCAGCCTGCTGCCCAAGGCGCTCCGCCCCAGCGGGCTGGTGAGCAACGCGCTGCGCACCGCCCCTGCGCAGCTGGCGCTGCGGGAGACGATCGGTCGGCTCGGCATCCCGCCCGAGGTGCTCGAGCACGTGTCGTTCCCCACCACGTTCGCCTCCCGCCGCACCGAGAAGGCGCTCGCCGGGTCCGGGATCTCCTGCCCCGACCTCGAGAGCTACGCCGGGCGGCTGTGGAACTACTGGGAGGAGCACCTCGACACCGACACCGCTCGCGACGAGCGGGTCGTGGACAAGCTCCGCGGCCGCACGGTCGTGATCACCGGCGCCTCCTCCGGCATCGGCAAGGTGACCGCCCTGAAGGTCGCGCAGGCCGGCGGTGTCCCGATCCTGGTGGCCCGCGGCAAGGACAAGCTCGAGGAGACCAAGGCCGAGATCGAGCTCGCCGGCGGCACCGCCTTCGTCTACGGCTGCGACCTCTCGGACCTCGAGGCGATCGACGCGCTGTGCGAGCAGATCATCGCCGAGCACGAGCGCGTCGACTACGTGGTCAACAACGCCGGTCGGTCGATCCGTCGCTCGCTCGCTCTGAGCCACGACCGGTTCCACGACTTCGAGCGCACCATGGCGCTCAACTACTTCGGTGCGATCCGGCTGGTCATGGGACTGCTGCCGGCCATGCGCGAGCAGCAGCGCGGCCACATCGTCAACATCAGCTCGATCGGCGTGCAGACCAACCCGCCCCGGTTCAGCGCCTACGTCGCCTCCAAGGCCGCCCTCGACTCCTGGAGCAACGTGGTGAGCTCGGAGCTGATCGGTGACGGGATCGGCTTCACCACGATCCACATGCCGCTGGTGAAGACGCCGATGATCGCCCCGACCAAGATCTACGACAAGTTCCCCACGATCACCCCGGCGCAGGCCGCGGACATGGTGATCGACGCGCTGGTCGAGCGCCCGCACGAGGTCAACACCGCCCTCGGGACGCTCGGGGCGGTGGCACACACGCTCGCACCGAAGACGTCGTTCCGGGTGCTGCACCTGGCCTACCAGGTCTTCCCCGACTCGGCGGCAGCCCGGGCGCACGCCGACGACGACGGGTCCGAGGCGCCGACGCCGCAGCAGCTGCTGCTCGCCAAGCTGCTCAAGGGTGTCCACTGGTGATACCGGTCCCCAGGTCCTCCCGCCTGCGCTAGGCTCCTCCCACCATGCATCACCTGTGTCGTCCCTGTCGCTGACACCAGCCCCCGCGGCTGGTGTGCCTCCGACTGCCCAGCCACCGGACGACAACCCCTTGTGAGCCTCGCATGGACCCCTTCACCTCCTGGACCACCGACCTGGCCCGCCGCGGCTTCGGCGTGCTCCCCGCCAGTCATGCCGTGCCCGTCGAGCTGTGGGCCGTCCCGCCCGGCGACCCCCGGTCGGTGCTGCACCTGCGGGCGCGCGGCACCCGCGTATTGCTGCGCCGCTACGCCGCCTCCGACCTCGCCACGCTGCTCCTGCGGTCGGCGTGCGACTGCGCCGAGCACCGCACCGCGGGTGCGGACGCCCGCACCGTCCTGGTGCCGGGCGCCGTCCCCGTCGCCGAGGTGGCCTACGACGGAGCAGCGCGGCACGGGTGGCGCTCCCACGAAGCCGGCCTGATGACGGTCGCCACGGCCACCCTGGTGTTCGACGAGCTGCTCGCGCTGCTCCCGGCCGCCCACCCCGACGTACGGGCGGCGCGCGTGGCCGGCGCGGCCGTCGCCTGAGCGAGAGAGGAGCCGGGGGCCGGGACCCTGGGAGAACACCGGCCCCCGACGCTGGGGACGGACCTCACCCCCGCAGAGGTCGGTCCGGTTGCACGCTCAACGACGGACCCGGCGGAAGGTCACGTGCCGGTGGCGACCGGGCGCTCGGGGTCGGCGACCCACTCGCTCCACGACCCGGGGTACAGCGCAGCGGAGAGGCCGATGCGGTGCAGGGCGAACACGGTGTGCGTGGCGGTCACCCCCGAGCCGCAGTAGACCCCCAGCTCGCGGCTGCGCGCCACCCCACGCTCGGCGTAGCGCACCGCGGCGTCGTCGGCGTCGCGGAACCGGTCGGCCCCGTGAGCGTCGGGGACCAGGTTCTCCGCGAAGGGGATGTTCGCCGCCCCGGGGATGTGGCCGGCGACCGGGTCGATCGGCTCCTGCTCCCCGCGGAACCGCTCGGGCGCGCGGACGTCGACCAGGAGTCCCTCCCGTGCCACGCGCGCCGCGCCCGCCGCGTCGAGCACCGGCAGGTGCCCGGGGTCGGGCCGGAAGTCCGACGGCGGCACGTCGACCTCGCCGGCGTCGACCGGGCCTCCCGAGGCCAGGTAGGCCGGCCCGCCGCCGTCGAGCACCCGCACGTCGGGGTGACCGTGGTCGGTGAGCAGCCACCAGGCCCGGGTGGCCGCCACGCCGCGGTAGTCGTCGTAGACCACCACCGGCTGGTCGCGGCGCACGCCGCACCGTCGCATCGCCGCCGCGAACCGGTCCGGGGCCGGCAGCGGGTGGCGCCCGCGCGACCCGTCCCCGACGGGGTCGGACAGATCGGCCTCCAGGTCGACGTACACCGCGCCCGGCACGTGACCGGCGAGGTAGTGCTGGTGCCCGTCGTCGCGGCCGAGCACCCAGCGCACGTCGAGGAAGCGCGCGTAGGGCGCCATCGCCGGCACAAGGTCGGGCCGCAGCAGGGAGCGGTCGTTCACAGCGTCCATGCCAGCGAGTATCGCCGAGTCAGAGCCGGGAGTCGCCGAAGGGCAGCGGCTCGCCGATCATCGAGACGGCACGGGCGCGGCCGGCGGTCATCCCCCGCCGGTGGTGCTGGCGGCACAGCACCTCGTAGCCGACCTCCGGAGCCGCCTCCGCGTCGTCGCGCACGTCGCCCACCACGATGACCTCGCCCTCGGTGACCATCGCGCCGTTCTCGGTGCGGGCATTGTGCGTGGCGCGCTTGCCGCACCAGCACAGCGCCTCGACCTGGAGCACGTTCATCCGGTCGGCGAGCTCGACCAGGCGGGCCGAGCCGGGGAACATCAGGCTGCGAAAGTCGGTGAGGATGCCGAACGCGAACACGTCGATCTGCAGCTCGTCGACCAGCCGGGCCAGCTGCTCGATCTGGGCCGGCGCGTAGAACTGCGCCTCGTCGCAGATGAGGTAGTCGATCCGTGCGCCGTGGGTCAGCGCGTCGACGACGTAGCGCCAGAAGTCGAACTCGGCCGTGACCTCGATGGCGTCGTGCTGGAGGCCGAGCCGGCTGGACAGGGTCGCGGCGCCCGCGCGGTCGTGGCTGGTGAAGATCCGGCCCTGCCGGCCTCGCACCGCGTGGTTGTGGTTGGTCTGGAGCGCGAGGGTCGACTTCCCCGAGTCCATGGTCCCGGTGAAGAACTGCAGTTCAGCCACGGGGCGGAATCATGCCACGCGGGTCACAGCACGATGACAGGGACCAGCATCTCCGCCGGCGTCAGCGACCCGTGCAGACCGACGAGCGTGGCCTCGTAGGCGAAGGCGCTGCTGCTCATCACCGAGAACGTGCCGCGCGAGGCCACCACGACGTCCCCGAGCCGCGGTCGTACGACGGGCTCGACGTCCCCGAACCAGCCGGCGGCGATCGCCTCGTCCCGCAGCAGCACGTCCGCGCGACCGTCGAGCACGCCGCGCCAGGTGGCCGCCACGTCGACGTCGGCGCCAGAGCGGCAGTAGACGTGGCGGAAGCGGGCCTCGCCGCCGAGCAGGAAGACGCCGTCCTCGAGCTCGGGGTGCTGCGCGACGTCGATCCGGTCCTCCTCCGGGGAGTCGACCATGCCGTGGTCGGCCACCACGACGATGCGGGTGTCGGCCGGCAGCGAGTCGCGCAGGTGCTCGGCGGCCGCGTCGATCATCGACAGCTGCTGCTCCCACTGCGGCGACGCCACGCCGTAGCGATGACCGGTCCAGTCGAGGTCGCCGTCGTAGAGGTAGGTCAGGGACGGCGTCCGGGCCGCCGCGGCCTGGGCGGCGGCGAGCCGCTCCCCCACCTTGTCGGCGCCCACGAAGTCGGCACCGCGGAAGCCGGCGACCGTCAGCCCGGTGTCGGCGAAGTCGCGCCGGTTGACCACCGTGGTGCTCACTCCGGCGGCGGCGAGCCGGCCGAACGCGGTCTCGTGCGGCTGCCAGGCGCGCGGGTCGACGCTCTTGCTCCAGAACAGTGCGTTGAGGAGGTCCTCGGTGCCGGGGATCCGGCTGGTGAAGCCGACGACCCCGTGCGCCCCCGGCGGGAGCCCGGTGCCGAGCGAGGTCAGGCTGGTCGCGGTCGTCGAGGGCACGCCGACCGTGGCGGGAGTGCCGAGGTGCGCGTGCAGGAACGGGGCGTCGTGGGGGTGGTCGCGCAGCAGCTCGTGGCCGAGCCCGTCGACGAGGAACACCACGTAGCTGCTCGCCTCCGGCAGCTCCAGCGAGGCCGGGGCGGGCCCGACGTCCACGCCGAGTGCGCGACCGACCGCGGGAAGCACGTCGGCGAGCGACCGGTCGCCGTACGCCGGTGCCAGCAGCTCGGAGCTCATCGCACCCCGGCGCCGCTGCCGGTGCGCCCGGACAGCGCCTCGGCGAAGCCGAGCAGGTTCGCGACGGCCTCCGGCCCCTCGGCGGCGGCGCTGACCCGCAACGAGAAGTCGTCGGAGCTGAGCACGCCGGTGTAGCCGTGGTCGGCGTCGCACTCGGGGTCGGCGCACCCGGCGGGCTCGATGTCGATCCGGCCGACGGCTCCCCAGCCGATGCTGAGCACGGCCTCGTTGGCGCCAGGGGGAGGGACCGGCCGGCCGGCGTAGGACTCGGGGTTGGCGACCATCCGGTTCACCACCACGGAGCGGATCGCGGAGAGGGCGACCGCCTCGGTGCTGCTCGAGGTGTAGGGCGCCGGGAGCAGGTCGTCGGGTGCGTGCTCGTCGGTGTGCGCCAGGATCAGGCGGGAGGAGGTCAGCACCAGCACGGTGACGTGGCGGCGGACCTCGTCACGCTCGTCGATCGTCGGCTCGTGGTGGACCAGGAACGACTCGACCGGCTCGCCGGCCAGCGCCGCGCGGACCGCGTCGGCGACGACGTCGGGGTAGTAGCCGGACTCCTCGATCGCCGCGCGGAGGTCCTGGGATCGATCGGTCATCGGCGGGCCACGCTCGTGTGCGGGTGCGGCCACCGGGTGCATCGGGTGCTCATGGCAGATCAGTCTGTCACGCCGCCAGAGCGGTCTCCGCTACCCGGATGCCGTCCTGCTGCGGGGTGAGGTGCCGGCGAAGGCGCAGCAGCAGGACCGCGGCGACCGCCGTACCGCCGACCGTGCAGGCAACCCACACGTGGGCGAGGCCGTTGCCGATCAGCAGCCCGGCGAGCGCCGGGCCGATGATCATCGCCACCGTCCAGGTCATGCCCTGCAGGGCGTTGTAGCGCCCGCGCAGCTCCTCGGTCGCCAGGTCGTTGACGATCGCCGGCGCGAGCGGCGCCCAGAGCGTCTCGCCGAGCCCGAACAGGCCGAGACCCGCGATGACGAAGCCGACCGCGACCCAGCCGTCGACGGCGTCGGACAGCGCGATCACCAGCCAGGACGTGGACCAGATCGCCGCGCACAGCGCGAGCATCCGGCTGCGCCGGCGGCCGGCGATGAACCGCAGCGCGACGAGCTGCCCGAGGACGATCGCGGCGGTGTTGGCCCCGAACGCCCAGCCGAGCAGGTGCGCCGGGATCCCTGCCACGCCCACGGTGTACGCCGCGAAGCCCGCCTCGAACTGGGCGTAGCCGAAGGTGATGACCACGACCGAGATCAGCACCACCCGCAGCAGCGCCCGGTCGCGCAGCACGGTGCCCCAGCCCGGCTGCGCACCGAGCTCCTCGCGCGCCTCTGCCCGGGTCATGGCGCCGGTCCCGCGCGGCAGGCTGAGCACCACCGCGATGTAGGCCACGTAGGACAGGGCGTCGATCACGTAGAGCCGCTCGAACGACGAGGGGTCGGCGGTGCGCACCAGGAACGAGCTGACCACGCCGCCGACGCCGAGGCCGGCGTTCATCAGCATGAACTGGAAGCCGTAGGCCTTCTCCCGGCGCTCCTCCGGCACCAACCGGGTCAGCATCGCCGTGGCCGCCGGGTAGAGCCCGACCGTGCCGAGGGTGATGAAGGTGGCGACCGCCATCGCGTGCCAGGCGTTGTGCACCAGGGCCAGCGAGCCCACGCCCACGGCCTCCGTGGTGAGCCCGACGATCATCACCGGGCGCGGGCCGATGCGGTCGATCAGCGTGCCGCCGAGCGGCGAGCCGATGAACCCGAGCAGCCCCATGAACGCGAACAGCATGCCCACGGTCGCCGTCGGGATCCCCCGGACCTCGGCCAGGTAGACGTAGAGGAACGGCATGGTCAGGCCGCTGCCGAGCGCCGACAGCGCGATGCCGACGAACAGCCGCTTCACCAGCGGGTCGAGTCCGGGCGGCACCAGGGCCTCCGGCTCCGGGGAGACCAGGACGTTGCTCACCGGCACATTCTCCGGTAAGAGGTACCCGGGGTGCCAGTCAATTACGTGTGACGTGCGCCCTCAGCCGGGCAGGGTGTCACCCACCGGGCTGCTGAGCCTTCGGGCGTACCAGTCCGAGCGCGCGTCGGTCACCGGCTCGACCCGGCCGACCGCGTTGAGCACGGTGGCGCCGGCCGCGCCGACCAGCACGAGGTTCAGGTCGAGCGAGCGCACCTGCGGCAGGTCGTTCTTGAGCTGCGCCACCCGCAGCAGCAGGTGCTCGACCGCGTCGACGTCGACCTTCTCGCTCCCCCGGTAGCCGAACAGCAGCGGCGCGGCCTTGATCTCGCGGACCATGTCGGCGGCCTCCCCGCTGTGCATCGGGGGGATCCGGTAGGCCCGGTCGCCGAGCAGCTCGGTGGTGGCGCCCGAGACGCCGAACATGACGACCGGCCCGAACAGCGGGTCCTCCATGCCGGCGACGCCGACCGGGATGCCCGGGGCCGCGACGCGCTGCACGATGAAGCCGGCCGCCTCCGGCTCGTCGATGACCTGCTGCATGCTGTGCCACGCGTGCCGCATCTCGTCCGGGGTGTCGATGTTGCGCCAGACGTGGGCCTGGTCGGGACGTTGGCGCAGGTGCTCGGCGGTGGCCTTGAGCACCACGTCGTACCCGAGCTTCTCGGCGGCCGCGACGGCCGCCTCCTCGGAGTCGACCTCGATCCGCTCCCACAGCTCGATGCCGTAGGCCTCGAGCAGCTCGCGGAGCTCGTCGAAGGTCAGGTCGCGGCCGTCCGGTGCTTGCACGAGCGCCTGGTTCACCAGCCTGCGGGCCCGCGGGAGGTCGACCTCGTCCGGCGCGACCAGCTCGCCCTCGGGCCGGCGCCGCCACTCGGCGTAGGCCACCACCCGGGCGAGCGCGCGCACGGCAGCCTCGACGGCGGGGTACGACGGCACCGAGCCGCGTCCTGCCGTGCTGCCGGTGACGTCGGGGACGCGGAGCAGCTCGGGGACGCCCTCCGCGCCGAGGAACGTCGAGACCAGCGGCTTGTCGGACTGCTCCCCCACCGCGGCGAGCACGTTGGCGACCTCGACCCCGGTGGTGTTCAGCGGCGGGATGAACACCGCGACGACCGAGTCGACGTCGGGGTCGTCGATCGCGGCGTCGAGGGCCTCCTCGAAGTCCTCGGCGGTGGCGTCGGAGCCGAGCGCGACCGGATCCTTGACCTCGAGCCCGACGGCGACTGCTGCGTCGGCGGCCAGCAGGCCGAGGGCGTCGGAGTTGCCGACGACCGCGACGCGGCGTCCGCGCGGCAGCGGCTGGTGCGCGACGAGCTGGGCGACGTCGAACATCTCGTCGAGCGTGTCGACCTGGATCACGCCTGCCTGGCGGAACATCGCGTCGACCGCGGCCTGCGGCGCCGCCATCGAGCGCACCATCTGGCCCATGGGGACGCCCTGCGTCGAGCGTCCGGACTTCACCGCGATCACCGGCTTGCGCCGCGAGACCCGGCGGGCGATCCGGCTGAACTTGCGCGGGTTGCCGATCGACTCCAGGTAGAGCAGCACGACCTCGGTGGAGTCGTCCTCCTCCCAGTACTGCAGCAGGTCGTTGCCGGAGACGTCGGCGCGGTTGCCGGCGCTGACGAACGTCGACAGGCCCAGGCCCCGCCGGCCGACCTTCTCGAGGATCGCGACGCCGAGGGCGCCGGACTGGCAGAAGAACCCGGCGCGGCCGCGGGGCGGCATGGTCGGGGCGAGCGAGGCGTTCAGCGAGAAGTCGGAGGCGGTGTTGATGATCCCCAGGCAGTTCGGGCCGATGAGCCGGAGGCCGTAGCTGCGGGCCAGACCCACCAGCCGGCGCTGGCGCTGGCGCCCCTCCTCGCCGGTCTCGGCGAAACCGGAGGAGACGACGACCAGGCCGTGGACGCCCTTGGCCGCGCAGTCGAGGACCACGTCGGCGACCGCGTCGGAGGGGACCGCGACGACCGCGATGTCGACGGGTCCGGGGATGTCGCCCACCGTCGGGTAGGCCGGCATCCCGGCCACGGAGTCGGCCGCCGGGTTCACGACGTACACCCGGCCCTGGTAGTCACCCAGCACGAGGTTGCGCACCAGGGTCTGGCCGATCGTGTCCTGGCGGCGCGAGGCGCCGATCACGGCGACGCTGCGGGCCTCGAAGAAGTTCTGGATCGAGGCGGCCTCGGCGCGGTGCTCGCGCGCCTGCATCACGCTGACCGAGGTGTCGGTGGCGTTGATCGGGAACTCCAGCCGCATCACCCCGTCGCTGAAGCCGCCCGCGACCTTGTAGCCGGCCTCGCGGAAGATCTGGATCATGCGGGTGTTCTCGGGCAGCACCTCGGCGACGAACATGTCGATGCCGCGCTCGCGGCCGGCCTGCGCGAGGTGCTCGAGGAGCAGCTGCGCGATGCCGCGGCCCTGGTGGGCGTCCTGGACGAGGAAGGCGACCTCGGCCTCGACGGGGCCGTCGGTGCCGTCGGTGATCTTGTCGAAGCGTCCGACCGCGATCATCCGCTGCGCCACCGTGAGCACGAACGCGACGCGGTCGTGGTGGTCCACGTGGGTGAAGCGCTGGACGTCGCGCTCGGAGAGCCGGGGCATCGGCGCGAAGAAGCGCATGTACTTCGACTCCGCCGAGACCTGCTCGTAGAAGTCGATCAGCAGCTGCTCGTCGTCGGCGCTGATCGGGCGCAGGTGGGCGGCCTGGCCGTCGCGCAGCAGCACGTCGGCCTCCCAGTGCCGCGGGTAGGCCGCCGGCGAGGGCTTCGACTCGGCTTCGGCTGCACTCACACGGATGAATCTAGCGGGTGTGGCGGGCCCGACGCCGCCCCCCGGCGTGCCCCTGACGGGATGGTCGGCGGCAGAGGTGAGAATGGCGCCATGGCACGCGGTTCGAAGAGCACCCTCCCCCCGGACGACTTCGAGGAGCACATCCTCGACATCGACGTCGGCGACGAGATGCGCACCAGCTTCTTGGAGTACGCCTACTCCGTCATCTACAGCCGCGCCCTGCCCGACGCCCGCGACGGCCTCAAGCCGGTGCAGCGCCGCATCCTCTACACGATGGCCGACATGAACCTGCGGCCCGACCGCGGGCACGTCAAGAGCGCCCGCGTGGTCGGCGAGGTCATGGGCCGGCTGCACCCGCACGGCGACGGGGCGATCTATGACGCGCTGGTGCGGATGGTGCAGTCGTGGTCGCTGCGGGTGCCGCTGGTCGACGGGCACGGCAACTTCGGCTCCCCCGACGACCCGCCGGCCGCGATGCGCTACACCGAGTGCCGGATGGCTGCGCCCGCGACGGCGATGACGGCCTCCATCGACGAGGACACCGTCGACTTCAAGCCCAACTACGACAGCCGCGAGCTGGAGCCGTCGGTGCTGCCGGCGGCGCTGCCCAACCTGATCGTCAACGGCGCCTCGGGCATCGCGGTCGGCATGGCCACCAACATCGCCCCGCACAACCTCGTCGAGGTCGTGCAGGCGCTGCGCCACCTGATCACCCACCCCAAGGCCTCGCTCGACGACCTGATGCGCTTCATCCCGGGCCCCGACCTGCCCACCGGCGGCAAGATCGTCGGCCTCGACGGCATCCGCGAGGCCTACGAGACCGGCAAGGGCTCGTTCAAGATGCGCGCCACCGCCCGCGTCGAGAACGTGACGCCGCGGCGCAAGGGCATCGTGGTGACCGAGCTCCCCTATGGCGTGGGCACCGAGAAGGTCAGCGAGCGCATCAAGTCGCT